>NZ_BAAAFI010000001.1:0-250902 GCF_039523455.1 Algoriphagus jejuensis
ATTCCCTTAGTTGGCCTAGGCCAACTAAGGGAATGGGTTGATACAAAGTTTAAACCCTAGACACAGTTTAATGAACTATCCCGAAGCATAGTTCAAATCCATTTAACATTGAAACCAAAATGGCGGGTTGATACCTGCCATTTTGGTTTCAATTCTCCAGGTAATAAGACTTAAGGAGGTAAGCGAGTTGTTCAAACTCAATCAAAAACGCATCATGGCCTGCGGTCGAGTTGATTTCTTTGTAGGTTCCGCGTTTAGCTTTTTGGCTGATGTATTGGGCTTCCTTAGGAAGAAATAGCAAATCGGAATTCACTCCAATAGCGAGGACTCTCGCCTCAATTGATCCGATAGCTGCGGCGATTCCCCCCCGATTTCTGCCAAGATCATGACTATCCATCGCCTTGGAAAGTGTCCAATAGGAGAGCGCATTAAAGCGATTGGCGAGTTTCTTTCCTTGATATCTCAGATACGAAGCCGCTCGAAATCCGTCCAGTTTTTCGTCATTTTCACTTTGCTTAATCAGTAAGTCATCAGGATGACGATAAGTGAGCATTGCAATTGCGCGCGCAGTTTCCAGCCCCTTGATTCCGGCAAGTTCATGGCATTCGCCCCAGGTCGAATCTGATTCTATGGCCATGCGTTGCGTCTCATTGAATCCGATCACCCATGGTGAACTCTTAGACGTAGAAGCCAAGATCACCGCATTTTTCAATTTTTGACCCAAAGTCACAGCCCACTCCAAGCCGACCTGACCACCAAGGGAACCGCCTATCAGGGTGTGGATTTGATCGATTGCCAATTCAATCCGAAGTCTCTCCAGACTAGCCGCCAAATCCCGTGTGGTGACTTGCGGGAAATTATAGAAATAGGGTTCGCCGTTTGCCGGATTTTCGCTAAAAGGATTGGTAGATCCGTAGCAGCTGCCAAGCAGGTTGGCGCAGATGATAAAGTGGTTGGCTGGATCGAAGAACTTGTCTTCGCCGATCAGTCCATTCCACCATTCTGCCGCATTTGCGTCACCGGTGAGGGCGTGAATGACCCAGATTACATTCGATTTTTCAGAATTCAGTTGCCCATACGTCGTGTAGGCAAGATCAAATTCTCTCAGGACTTCGCCGGATTCCAGATGCAATGGGTCTGTCGAATGGTAAACTTCCTGAGTCATAGTTGGTTCAGCGTATTGGCTTGTCAAATTCATTGGGGTAATTAGATTTTTTCAAATGCTTGCTGCAAATCAGCTTTAATGTCGTCGATGTGTTCGATGCCAAGCGATATTCGGAGCATGGTAGGAGTGACGCCCGCCGCCAGCTGCTCTTCATCGGAAAGCTGCTGATGGGTAGTCGCAGAAGGTTGGATGATCAATGTTTTCGCATCGCCAACATTGGCGAGATGAGAGATGAGATTTAAGTTGTTGATGAAAGCAGAGGTTTGTTCTTTGCTTCCTTTGATCTCAAAACTCAACACTCCACCAAAGCCATTTCTTAGGTATTTTTTACCTAAAGCATGATAAGGAGAGGAGGCGAGACCAGGGTAGTTCACCTTGGAAACCTGCTCGTGGGCATCCAGCCATTTGGCGATTTCCAGTGCATTGTCTACGGTTCTTTGTACGCGGAGCGAAAGTGTTTCAATTCCCTGAAGCAAAAGGAATGAATTGAAAGGGCTGATCGCTGGGCCAAAGTCTCTCAATCCTTCGACTCTGGCTCGGATTGCAAAAGCAACGTTGGGAAGTCCCAACGGATTGTTTTCGCCGAAAACCTCCCAGAAATTCAATCCATGATAGCCCTCGGATGGCTCGGAGAATTGCGGATATTTTCCATTGCCCCAGTTGTAATTTCCTGCATCTACAATCACTCCACCAATGGACGTGCCGTGACCTCCGATCCATTTGGTAGCGGAAGAAACGACGATATTTGCTCCATGGGCGATGGGTTGGCATAGGTAGCCTCCTGCGCCAAAAGTATTGTCTACGACGAGTGGAAGGTCATGTTTTTTCGCGACAGCGGCTATGGCTTCGAAGTCAGGCACGTTGAATTCTGGGTTGCCGATGGTCTCCAGGTAAAGTGCCTTGGTTTTGGAGTCGATGAGTTTTTCAAAAGCGTCGGCTCCATTGCCTTTTGCGAATCGAGCTTCAATCCCCAGTCGCTTAAAGGCGACTTTAAATTGGTTGTAAGTGCCGCCATACAGGAAGTTTGTCGAAACAAAATTGTCGCCAGCCTCCATGATGTTGTTCAGGGCCAAAAACTGAGCGGCCTGTCCTGAGCTGGTAGCTACAGCGGCTACTCCGCCCTCCAATGCAGCAATTCTGTTTTCAAAAACATCCGTCGTCGGATTCATGATCCGTGTGTAGATGTTTCCAAATTCTTTCAATCCAAAGAGATTAGCGCCATGCTCTGCGCTGTTAAAGACGTAGGAGGTCGTTTGGTAAATGGGGACCGCTCTGGCATTGGTGGCGGAGTCTGGAGCTTGTCCGGCGTGAAGCTGGAGTGTTTCAAATCGATAGTTAGTAGACATAAAATTGAGTTTTTTTGGGTTAGAAAAGACAGGAAAGATCCCGGGAATCGAGATCAGTATAGGTTGAATCAGACATAGAAACGTATGATCCGAACATAATAAATCCAAAGTTGGAAAGAGAATTTGGCCAGCGGCCAAAAGAAAAACTGGGAATAAATCGCTCGTGCATCTTGCAAGGAATTTATAGTTCCGAAAGAGAATACCTCAGTCGGCAGGAATTGGCACCTTTCCGCTTCGGAAGGTTGCCAGAGGGTCGTCGAGCCTGTCTCTCGCCTCTTCTGTATAAATCCCCGCACTAAAAGTGAAAGGATGTGCAAAGAAAAACCCGGAAACTGAGAAATCAAAATAGTTGCTCAGGTTCCGGAGAATATTTTAATTATAAATCATCCAGATTGTAGCGGAAGATAGGGTTGACAGTATTCGGATCAGCCTTGATCGTCGTCAGTTCTTTTACTCGTCCGTTGTTGAGTCCGTATACCCAACCGTGGATTTCAGGTGCGCGGCGCTCTTTCCAGGCTTTTTGGATGATGGAAGTTTTGATCAGATCCTCGCATTGCTCCATTACGTTTACCTCCACCAAACGATTGACCTTGTCCACATGATTGTTGATGGAGTCGATTTCAGGTTGGTATATCTTGTAGACCTCCTTGATGTTGCGCAGCCATTTGTTGATCAGCCCATAGCTCTTATTGCTGAGTGCAGCTTCTATCCCGCCACAGCCGTAATGGCCGCAGACGATTACATGGTCTACTTTTAAGATATCGACCGCATATTGTAGGACGGATAGCATGTTGAGATCCGTATGTACCACCATGTTGGCGATATTTCTGTGCACGAAGATCTCGCCGGGGTCGGTTCCTGTGATTTCATTTGCAGGTACGCGGCTGTCGGAGCATCCGATCCATAGGAACTTTGGTTTTTGCTGTCCCGCTAGGCGATTGAAGAAGTCCTTGTCAATTTGAATTTTTTCTTCAGACCAAGCCTTGTTTTGCAATAAAAGTTTTTCGTAGGGGTTCATACTTTTTGCTTCACATTTTTGGAGAATCCTTCTATCACTATTTCGATATCCCTTGAGGGAGCAGTTTCAATAAAATCGTGCAAAAGTTCCTGGATATCGTGGTCAATGAATCTTGCTTTGGTTGCATTGAGGATGACAAAACTTCCCGCTGGGATCGTGGAAAGTTGTTTCATCAACGGGGCTTTATTGAGGAACGAGACATCTTTTTGGAGTTTGAGAAGATAGTTTCCGTTCATTTCAGTAACTACAAGCGAGCGCTGGAAGTTGGTTTTTATTACGAAGAATAAGCCTACGATCATTCCAATCCCTATCCCTATCAGCAAGTCTGTAAACAGAATAGCAATCACAGTTAAGATAAACGGAAGAAATTGATCGAAGCCTTTTTTGTATTCGTTGATAAAAATTGCTGGGTTTGCAAGCTTATATCCGACAAGAAAAAGTACCGCTGCCAGGCAGCTCAAAGGGATTTTGTTTAATACGTTTGGGATAGTCAAAACCAAGATCAGGAGCAAAAATCCATGAAAAATTGCCGACATCTTTGTTCTCGAACCTGAGGAGATATTGGCTGTTGTCCGAACGATCACCACGGTAAGCGGTAGCCCGCCTATTAGACCGGAAAGGAAATTTCCCGTTCCTTGGGCTACTAGTTCCCTGCTCGCAGGAGTATTTCTTTTCTGAGGATCCAGTTTGTCACCTGCTTCGACACTCAACAGTGTTTCGATGCTGGCGATGATTGCCACTGTGAATGCAACCAGCCAAAAACTGTAGTCACCGATCAGGCTGAAATCGGGAAAGGTTAACAGCGAAGGAAGTTCCGAGAGATTCGAAAGCACAGGGATCGACACCAAATGATCCCCTCCGAGTTGCCAGTCAGGATTCCAAAACCGATACGTCTCATTGATCACAATCCCCGCAATCACCGCCCACAGTGGACCGGGAATCACTCCGAAGATTTTGTGGCTTTTTATCCTGGGCTTCTCAAAGAGAATCAAGATTAGCAGCCCGATCAAGACGATGGGTATCGCACCCGGGCTATTGTAAATGAAGGCGTAGTAGATTTCTGTGAATGTATTGTGATCGTCCAACTGCTCAAATGCCATGTCCCCGATATGGTCTTTATCATAGCCAAGCGCATGAGGGATCTGTTTCAGAATCAGAATCAAGCCGATTGCCGTCAGCATCCCTTTAATCACCGAGTGCGGGAAATAGTAACCCAGCACCCCGGCCCGCAAAACTCCCAAAAGTAGTTGGATTAGTCCTGCAGCAACGACCGCTCCGAGAAACAATTGAAAACCGCCAAGACTGGAGATCGAATCCAACACGATCACAGTGAGACCAGCAGCAGGGCCACTGACCGCCACATGGGATCCGGAGATAGAACCGGCCACGATGCCTCCGATAATTCCCGCGATCAAGCCTGCCATCGGCGGTGCACCGCTGGCGACGGCGATCCCTAAGCAAAGTGGTAGAGCTACCAAAAAAACCACCAGGCTGGATTTGAGATCGTATTTTAAATTCTCCCCAAAAAGACCATTCATAGTGCAGAAAATAAGAATAGTACAGCTTGAATAAAAGCAATAGTCTCTAAAAATAAATTTTTGCGAGGAATGTTTCTAAACTTTTGGATGAGTGGGAGAAAAAAATTACCCGATCAAACGCTCATAGGCGCTGTCAATTTTGGAGAAATCAAATGACTGGGTGGCCGCTCTCATCTTGGCTTGGATAGCAGTGGAGCACAGATTTCCGATACTGCCTTCATGCGTATGGTTGAGATGATTCTGATCGGGAGCAAACTGATCTGCTTCGATTTCATAGCCCACTTGCTTGTAGGCATCACGGAAAGGGACACCTTTCAAGACCAGGTCGTTGACGACCTCGACGGAAAACACATGCTTGTAAAATGAGTCCTGCAGGATATTTTGGCGTATTTTGATGGACTTTAGCATAAATGTGCTCATGCCAATGCATGACTTCAGCTTGTCAAAAGCAGGGAAAATCTCCTCTTTCAGCAGCTGCATATCCCGGTGATATCCTGTGCTCATATTTGTCAACAGAAAACTTACCGTAGTCGGAACGCCCTGAATCTGATTGGTTTTCGCTCGGATCAGCTCGAATACATCCGGGTTTTTTTTGTGTGGCATGATGCTGCTGCCGGTTGTCAAATCATCTGGAAAGGAAATAAAAGCGAAATGCTGATTCATAAACAGACAGACATCCGCTGCCATCCTATTCAGCGTTCCTGCGATTCCTGCCATCGCAAAAGCCAAAGTTCGTTCGGTCTTTCCACGGCTGTTTTGGGCATTGACCACGTTGTGGTGCATATCGGCAAAGCCCAGTAGCGATGTGGTCAGGGTGCGATCCAATGGGAAGCTGGAGCCATATCCTGCGGCAGAACCTAACGGATTCTTGTTACTCAAGTCAAATGCAGCTTTGAGCAAACCGAGATCTTCCGTCAAGCCTTCGGCAAAAGAGCCAAACCAAAGCCCAAAGGACGACGGCATCGCCAGTTGGGTATGGGTATAGCCTGGCATCAGGTCATTTTTGTGTTTTTCAGAAAGCTCGATCAGTAGTTCAAAAAGCTCGACTGTTTCCTCGACAAGTTCTTTGATCGCAGCTCTGTAGAACAGCTTCAAATCCACCAGGACCTGATCGTTTCGACTACGTCCGCTGTGTAATTTTTTACCCACCTCACCAAAGCGCTCTGTCAGCAGAAACTCCACCTGTGAATGAACGTCCTCGACACCTGACGCAATGCTGAATTTCCCTTCACTGATTTCGGAATAGATTTCCTTCAACCCCTTCTGCAAGGTCGCGTTGTCCTCTGGCGTGAGCAGGCCGATTTTCTCCAACATGTGTGCATGAGCCATCGATCCCAGGACATCAAACGGCGCCAGAATAATGTCAAACTCAGGGTCTCTACCGATTGTGAACTGTTCTACTTCTTTTTTGCTGCCAGTATCTTTTTGCCAGAGTTTCATAGGGATATGCTTTAGCTGAGTTCAGCGTAGGTGTTGATGATTTTGATATAGCCTTGGATTCCGGCTTTGATTTCTTCCACGAAGATGAACTCATCTGCGGAATGAGATCGAGCGGAGTCACCGGGGCCGATTTTGACAGAGGGCCAAGGAATCAGTGCTTGGTCAGAGAGGGTAGGGCTACCGAATTTCTCAAGTTTCAGTTTGGCAGCGACCCGATACATCAGGTGCCCATCCGGAAGGTGAGAGGATTGCAATCGCATAGATCGAGGCGTAAGTTCCGCCTTCAGGTTTGATTTTAATTCCTGAAAAGCTTCCTCCAAAGTATATGCATCCGTCACTCTGACATCCAAGGTGTATTCACAAAGATCCGGCACTACATTGTGTTGGTGTCCAGCTTTGATTACGGTAGCTGTGACCTTTGTTCTGCCAAGGAAGGGCGAAGATTTGAAAAATGAAAAATTCCTGATTTCGTCCAAGTCATCCATCGCAAGGTAAATTGCATTGACGCCCTCCTCTCTAGCCGCATGACCGGCTTTGCCGTGGATTTTTGCGTCAATGACCAAAAGTCCTTTTTCAGCAACAGCCAGGCGCATCTGGGTGGGTTCGCCAACGATGGCAATCTCCGCCTCGGGAAGTTTTGAAATGATCGAGGAAATACCTTTTGCCCCGGATATCTCTTCCTCCGCCGAGGCTATCATTAACAGATTGAAGGGGAGGGGTTTGCCGATAAAATGGCAAAAGGTTGCGATCAAACTTACCAGAGGCCCGCCGGCGTCGTTGCTTCCCAAGCCGAAAAGCTTTCCATCCTTTACTATTGGCGTGAATGGATTGAGGGTGTAACCATTGTTTGGTTTCACAGTGTCGTGATGGGAGTTGAGCCACACGGTCGGCAAGGCAGGATTATATTCGTTCGCAAAAGCCCAGACATTGTTTCCCGCGCGATTGACTGAGAGATTCTTGTCAAGCAAAAAAGCTTCGATCAGGTCTGCGGTGATGTTTTCTTCTTTGGAGAAGGAGGGGACTGCAATCAGCTCCTTCAAGAACTCCACGGCTTCTTCAAAAAGGCGGTCTACGTTTTCCATCAATACAGATCGAATCGGTTACGCTCAATAGTTGTCCCCGACAGTTTTCCTTTTGCCGCCAACAGGAGATTCTCGGCTTTCCCGATCCAGACATGGTTCACGCCTTTTTCCAGGGCTGCAAAGGCATTGTCAAGTTTGGGAATCATGCCTGAATGGATCACATTTTCTTTGCGAAGTTCAGCATAGATATCTTCGTTGATCAGTGGAATGATCGAACTGTCATTCTTTTCATCCACCAAAACCCCACTCTTATTAAAGCAAAAATAAAGGTTGACTTGGTGTTCGGCAGCTAGACTTGTTGCCAGTGCGGAGGCGATAGAATCCGCATTGGTGTTGAGCAATTGACCTTTTTTGTCATGGGTGATTGCGTTGACCACCGGCTGCAACCCTGCCGAAAGCAACGCATCGATCAGCGAAATATTGACTGCCTGAATGTCGCCGACAAAGCCATAGTCGATTCCCTTAACCGGGCGTTTGATGGAGCGGATCAAGTTGCCGTCGGCTCCGGTCATGCCGATGGCATTGACTTTCAACGCCTGAAGTTTGGCCACCAAATTTTTGTTGATCAGTCCGGCGTAGACCATCGTGACGACGTCCAGAGTGTCTTTATCTGTGATCCGGCGACCATCGACCATCTCCGGCATGACTCCAAGGGACTCTCCAAAGCGGGACGCCATCACTCCACCGCCATGCACGAGGATTTTGTTGCCTGGAAATTTGGCAAAAAGGGCCAAAAATTCATCCAACTTCTCGGGGAAGTCGATGACGTTCCCGCCGATCTTGATGATTGAAATCTTCATAGGTTTGGTGGCTTAAAAAGGTATTAACCCAAGATGGTGCTGATCACAGCCTGGGCGGCATATATTCTGTTTTCTGCCTGCTTCTGTACCAAAGAACGTGCCCCGTCTAGGATTTCATCGGATAGTTCGAGATTTCTTCGGACAGGAAGACAATGCATCACCTTCGCATTTTCGGCCTGCTTTAGGTGCTTTTCGGTAAGCATCCAGCTTGGATCTGTGGAGTGGATTTTTCCATAGTCATTGAAAGAAGACCAGTTTTTAACGTACACAAAGTCAGCATCTTCAAGCGCTTTACTTTGATCAAATTCGATAGTGGCACCTTTGGTGAAACCTTCATCAAGTTCATAGCCTTCGGGATGAGTGATCGTCAGATCGTGTCCCATGCCGAGGGTCCACTCGGCAAAGCTATTGGCTACCGCATGAGGAATCGCTTTGATGTGCGGACCCCAGGTTAGCACGACTTTGGGCTTTCTTTTTCCTTTGGAAAATTCATTGATCGTGATCTGGTCTGCGAGACTCTGAAGCGGATGGCGAATCGCCGATTCCAAGCTCACGACCGGCACGCCACAGTATTTTACAAACTGCCCAAAGACAAAGTCATTGATATCTTCCTCCCGGTTGGTCAGGGAAGGGAATGCTCGGATCGCAAGGATGTCGAAATACGAACCCAACACACCAGCGGCGTCCTTGATGTGCTCGACGGTTCCTCTGTTCATAATTGCACCTTCTTGCATTTCAAGCGCCCAGCCTTCCTTGTCCATGTTGAGGACGATTGCCTCCATTCCGAGATTTTGTGCGGCAATTTGTGTACTGACACGAGTTCTAAGCGACGGATTCAGAAAAATACAGCCGATCCGTTTGCCTTGACCTTTGGCGAGATCGAGACGGGGATTGGATTTATAGGAAAGAGCCAGGTCAATCAGTTGCTGACCTAGCTCTTTGGATTCAAATTGAGTGAAATGCTTCATCTATCAATGGGAAGTTAAAATCAATTGCTGCTCAGAATTTCCTTAAGAGCGACTAGAAACGAATTTAGCTGATTCCATTCGACGGACAAAGGTGGGAGCAGGCGGATAGTTTCCTTTTTGCCAGCCGAGCCGCAAAACATATGGTACTTGTTAACGAGTTCGGATCGAACCGGAGCGGCATCGCGATCTAGGTCAAATCCGATCATCAGCCCTTTTCCACGAACGTCTATGATGCCCGATATTTGGGCAAGTTCCGCTTTCAGCTTTTCGCCGAGTTCGAGGGCATTCGCTTGAAGCTTTTCGGTTTCCAGCACCTCTAAAACGGCTAATCCTGCGGCACAGGCGAGATGATTGCCTCCGAAAGTAGTGCCTAGCAAACCATAGGATGCTTTGAATTCCGGGGAGATCAGTAAGCCTCCGATTGGAAATCCGTTGCCCATTCCTTTAGCCATGCTGATGAGGTCGGGCTGGATGCCTGCCCACTGAAAGGCGAAGAATTTTCCGGTTCGACCATAGCCGGACTGGACTTCGTCGAGGATCAATTTGGCTTCGTATTTTTTGCTAAGGGAAGAAAGTCCCTGGAGAAAGGCAGCTGAAGGAACCTGGATTCCGCCAACGCCCTGGATCCCTTCGACGATAATTCCGGCGATGGAATTGGTTTTCATAACTTCCTCCACAGCGTCCAAATCCCCGAAAGGAAGGATATGAAAATCTTCCCGAGCATTGCATGGCGCAACTATCTTGGGATTGTCGGTCAAAGCAACCGACCCGGAAGTTCTGCCGTGAAAACCACCGCTGAAAGCGATAAATCCCGATTTTCCGGTCGCAAATGAAGCGACTTTGATGGCGTTTTCATTGGCCTCAGCTCCGGAATTAACCAGAAAGAGACTGTAGTCCGGCAAACCGGAAAGTTCACCCAGCTTGGTAGCGAAGTCCTTCTGGATCGGGATCTGAATAGAATTGGAATAGAAAGCAATTTGGTCCAGCTGCTCTTTCAGTTGCTTGACATAGTGCGGATGTGTGTGGCCGATGGAAATCACGGCGTGACCTCCGTAGAGATCTAAATATTCTGTTCCTTGTTCATCCCAAAGTTTGCAGCCTTCGCCTTTGGCAATGGTGACTGGGATGAGTGGATATACGTTGAATAAATTCATGATGAGTTGCGATATGGGAAAGACAGCCGAAGGACTTTCGAACTGTCAATTCTGGTGAGAAGATTTGAAAAACACGAATTGTTTGGCTGAATCTTAGATCAAAAAGCAATGCTTTTGAGATTCAGCCCAATCCTCTCTTCCAGTCCAAAAGCCAGGTTGTAGTTTTGCACGGCCTGTCCGGATGCGCCTTTCAACAGGTTGTCAATCGCGGAATAGATCACCAATTGTCCAGCTTCTTTTTGCACATGAACAATGCACTTATTAGTGTTCACCGCCTGCTTCATGTCGATATCTTGGGTAGCTATATGGGTGAAGGCAGCGTCTTTGTAGAACTCTTGATAGGCTGTCAAAGCTTCGGCTTCAGTTCCCTCAAAAGGGAAATAAGCAGTCACCCAAATGCCCCGGGGGAAATTTCCCCGGTAAGGAACAAAGAGCAATTCTGAATCAAAGTCAGCATTCAGTTGAGTGAAAGTCTGCTTGATCTCGTTTAGGTGCTGATGGGTGAAAAGCTTGTAAACAGACATGTTGCTGCTTCGATAGCTGAAGTGCGAAGTCTCACCAAGCTTTTTTCCGGCACCGGTAGAACCCGTAATTCCCGTAATATGGACCGATCCTTTTGTCCAGCCATTTGCTATAGCCGGAGCCAACGCCAGCTGAATGCCAGTGGCGAAGCAACCCGGATTGGCGATCTTCTTTGCCGTCTTGATTTTGGCTTTATTCACCTCAGGAAGTCCATAGACAAAGCCGTTGGACTCGTCCCGGAAATCTGTGGAAAGGTCAATGATAACAGTCTCAGGAGAAAACGGATGAGCTTCCAAAAAACCCTTGGTTTCTCCATGTGGAAGGCCCAAAAAAACCGCATCAACTCCATCTGTCGGGACTTCGTCGGTAAAGACCAAGTCACAATCTCCGATGAGATCCGGATGAACTTCACTTACTTTTTTGCCTTTTTGGCTATTGGAATGTACGCAAACGAGGTCACAGTTTGGGTGGTGGACCAAGAGGCGAAGTAATTCACCTCCGGTATATCCTGCCGCGCCGATGACCGCTGTTTTGATCTTAGTCATGGCCATTTACTTTATGGAAGATCGCTGTTTGGTTGCCTAGAATTCGCGTAAAACCTTTCACATCCTCACCAGTGTAGCCTTTGTTCATTTCGCCATAGCTTCCAAACTTAGAAGACATCAGGTCGTGGTCAGAGATGATTCCCAAGAGCGTGAATCGATAAGGCTGAAGCAAAACACGCACATCCCCGCTCACAAACTCCTGCGTGCTGGCCAGAAATGCTTCCATATTGCGCATCACAGGATCGAGGTAGTGACCCTCGTGCAGATGGTTACCGTAGAATTCGGCCTGCTGGTTTTTCCAGAACATCTGCCACTTGGTCAGCGTGTGCTTCTCCAGCAATTGGTGGGCTTTGATGATGACAATCGGCGCCGCGGCTTCAAAGCCGACACGACCTTTGATCCCGATGATCGTATCGCCGACGTGGATATCTCGCCCGATCCCGTAAGGAGCTGCCAAAGCCTGAACGGCTTGAATTGCATTCACAGGATTGTCAAAAGTCTCTCCGTTCACACCTTTTAATTCACCCTGAACAAAAGTCAATTTGATTTCCTTTGGCTCGGTTTCAGTCATCTGAGTCGGCCAGGCTGATTCCGGTAAAAAGTCAGATGAAGTAAGTGTTTCTTTTCCTCCGACTGAGGTTCCCCAGATTCCTTTATTGATGGAGTAAGCAGCTTTCTCGAAATTCATTTCGACACCATGCTTTTTCAGGTAGTCGATTTCTTCCTGACGGGAAAGCTTCAGATCGCGGATTGGCGTGATGATTTCGATATCCGGGACGATGGTTTGGAAGATCATGTCAAAACGAACCTGATCATTTCCAGCGCCAGTCGAGCCGTGTGCTACGGCTTTTGCGCCGATTGATTTGGCATATTCTGCCAAAGACTTTGCTTGGAGAATCCGCTCAGCGGAGACAGATAGGGGATAGGTGGCGTTTTTCAGCACATTGCCAAAAACCAGATACTTGATCACCTCTCTGTAATACGTGTCCAAAACCTCCAAAATATGAAATGAAGCTACCCCAAGCGTATTGGCGCGGGCTTCAACGGCGGCAAGTTCCTCCTTCGAAAAACCTCCGGTATTCACAATCACCGCATGGACCTCGTAGCCGAGATCTTTGGTCAGGTGCAACGCGCAATAGGTGGTATCCAGGCCTCCACTGTAGGCTAAAACAACTTTCTTCATAGTGTCTAAACAGGTTGAGTTCCCGAAGGAATCTGGTTAAAGGAAAATGCTTTTGACCGAATCCTTTGACTTGGTCAATTTGAGCATGACATATTTTTTAAGTCTGACCCATCGGTCAAACAATTTCAGGTCTTTCTTGAAATCCACTCGTAAGGCTAGTTCCTCGGTGTGATTCTTTTTAGCCTGAGGATCGTAAAGCATGGCGGTGCAGATACAGTTCTGTCGGTTTTTTGACATCAAAATCTCGTAATTCACACAGCTTTGACAGCCTTTCCAGAAGCTTTCGTCGTCGGTAAGGTCGCTATATCCCACAGGAATGTAACCAAGTTCGGAGTTGATTTTCATCACGGCGGCGCCGGTCGTTAGACCGAAAATCTTCGATTCCGGATATTTCTTTCGGCTGAGTTTGAAGATTTCCTGCTTGATCTTTCGTGCCAAACCGTACTTTCTGAATTCAGGAGAGACGATCAAGCCCGAGTTGGCGACGTATTTTCCATGTCCCCACGCCTCGATATAGCAGAAACCTGCCCATCGACCATCGGTGGTCAACGCGATCACCGCTTTTCCTTCCTCCATCTTGGTTTCGATGTAAGCAGGGCTTCGCTTCGCGATCCCGGTTCCCCGAGCTTTGGCAGAACTTTCCATCTCCTCAGTGATTTGAGTGGCGTAAGCCTTGTGCGAAGAGTCAGCGACTATGATTTTGAAAGAGATTTCTTCCATGGATATTGCATGAATTAACCTTGCCGGATGGGCTCAGTGTAAGGTTGAATTACTTTTTTTATGGATTTAGGCGAAAGGAGTTTTCCACGTGTGGAAAACAAAATAAATCATAGGGTCAAACCCTAAAAGTAAACCTGTTCCTCCTCAATGGAGAAAAATTAGGCATAGCAATAGCCGTCATCGCCGGGCAAGGAGCCGGAGCAGAATAAGATGCTATGTCTTTGGAGTAAATCATGCTTTTGAGGGTGCAAATGTTGTTTGTTGAAAAACTAATTGCAAGAAAAATACCAAAAAATTACATGATGGCCACGAATTTCCCATTGGGAAATGATTATCCGAATTTTATCTTTTCGAGTTTTGCTTCTCAAAAATTGATTTGCAAGTGTTTATCAACCCGCCATTTCCTTTAGCGCAGCCACCAACTGATCCAGTTCTGCAGTCGTGGTGAAGACGTTTGGACAGATGCGGCATCCCTTGATCCCGGCGCCGTCGATAGGTGCAGAATAGATCTTATATTTTTCAAAAAGCACCTTTCCCATGTCTGCAGGTGTCATTTTCTCTACCCAGGCATTGCCAATCCCGCAGCAGCGCTCGACGTCCGTCGGTGTATTGACCGTGATACCGGGAAAGTTCCGTACTTGATCTGACCAATACTTTTGCAAAAATCTCAGGCGTTCTTCTTTCTTTTTTCCTCCGATTCTGTTGTGAAAGTCAATAGCATCCAAGACCGTCAAATCCGTGGCAACGGGATGTGTTCCTATTTGATTGAGGTATAGAATCGTCTTCAACTCCAAGTTGCCGGGAGCGAGGAGGGGTTGAATTTTGTTGATTTTGTCCTTCTTGACGTACAGCATTCCACAGCCCAACGGCACGCTCAGCCATTTATGAAGGCTGCTGCCATAGTAGTCGCAATCCAGCTCGTGTAAGTCAAAGGTGAACTGCCCCACAGCGTGAGCTCCGTCGAGCATCACCTCAACACCCCGCTTATGCGCCATGTCAGCGATCTTTCGGACGGGAAGGATGTGTCCGGTAATGTTTACGATATGTGGCACCATGATCAGCTTGGTCTTCGGGGTGATCGCTTTTCTGTACACCTCGACGACCTCTTCGTCATTTTTTGGATGGGTTGGAATGTCGATCTTGACAGTCTTAATTCCCCACCTTTTTGACGCCAATTCAAACATGGTCTGCATAGTGCCATAGTCCTGATTTGCATAGATGGCTTCATCTCCCGCTGTCCAGGGATAGCCGGAAATGATCAAATCCAGCGATTCAGTCGTGTTTCGGGTCAAAATCACTTCCTCTGCAGATGCTCCTACTAGTTCCGCTACCGCAGCCGCCGACTTTGCCTTGTTGTCAAACTGAACCGTGCGCATGTAGTAGGCCGCCTGATAATTGATGTCCCGGATATGGTTCATGTATTTTTCAAGCGTCTCCTCAGGCAGGAAACAATAATTGCCGTTTTCCAAATTGATGTAGTCAGGGTTCAGTCGGTATCCTTTGCGAAGTTGATCCCAGATGTCTTCTGCAGAAAAATCGAGGTTGTCTAGTGAGAATGCCTTGGATTGCTGAGGGGCGAGTGATGTTCCCAGACCAACTACGGCCAATGATTTGAGAAATGATCGTTTGTTCATGTCAGGTAGTGGTTAGAGCAGGT
Organism: Algoriphagus jejuensis; assembly: GCF_039523455.1. Taxonomy (NCBI): domain Bacteria; kingdom Pseudomonadati; phylum Bacteroidota; class Cytophagia; order Cytophagales; family Cyclobacteriaceae; genus Algoriphagus; species Algoriphagus jejuensis. Next base: position 15,139 of record NZ_BAAAFI010000001.1, read on the forward strand.
AGAAAAGTAGCCAAATGAGCAATAAAAAGATAGCCATTCCTGTAATCCAAGGGGCTCGCTTTGGAAATTCGAATTTGCAGATCGGACAAGTCGCTGATTGGGCATCGATTTCCATGGCACAGGAAGGGCATTCTTTCGTTTTCACGGTAGTGGCTTGAACTCTTTGTGATAAAATAGGATTTGCCATTTAAGTAAATCAAAAATGCTATGAAAATCGAGATTTGGTCAGACGTTGTATGTCCTTTTTGCTACATCGGTAAAAGAAAGATTGAAAAAGCCCTGGATAAGTTTCCAAACAAAGATCAGGTAGAGATCGAATGGAAAAGCTTCCAACTGAATCCAGACCAACAGACGAACCCAGCTATCAGTACCCTGGAGCATCTGGCCCAGTCCAAAGGTTGGTCGATGGAACAGACGCGTGAGATCACTTCAAATGTGGTGAATATGGCCGCAGCTCAAGGCCTAGAATTTGACTTTGACAAAGCGGTCGTTGCAAATACCAGAAATGCCCATCGCCTGATTCATATGGCAAAAGAATCAGGCAAGGATGGAGAAATGAAGGAGCGACTGCTCCGCGCATACTTTTCCGAAGGAAAGAATGTGGACGACTTTGCAACCTTGATTTCAATAGGAGCGGAGATAGGATTAGTTGAAGTTGAAATTGCGGCAATGCTTGAATCAGACAAATTTGAACAAGCTGTAGATCAGGATATTTATGAATCGAGACAGATCGGCGTGAGAGGAGTTCCTTTCTTTGTGTTGGATCGAAAATTTGGTATCTCGGGCGCTCAGGACGATTCGGTTTTTGACCAGACTTTAGCGAAGGCTTGGGCAGCATATGCGAAAGAGAATCCTACGTTGATCATGGAAGGTTCTGACGGAGAAAGCTGTGAAGTGGACGGGAATTGCTGATTTGTCCAAGTGTACAATTTGTTAAATACAAGCCAACGGATCTGCTCGGTTGGCTTTTTTATTGTCTAGGAGAAAGAAACTGCCTAGAAACGCAAAGATGGGCAGCTGGTGCCAATACAGGTCCCGAGAGAATTTTTTAGAAACTTTTGAAATTTATTTAGACTAATTACAGATAATAATTAAATTTGCGCAACAATTCATTAGTAATGAAAAAGCATATTTGCGCACTTGCATTTTTCCTCGTAGGAATACTAAGTTCTTATTTAAGTTATTCCCAAACAGGCTCTCTTTCCGGCAAATTGACCTTTGAGGATGGTACCCCGATAGCATTTGCGACGCTTCTCATTCCAAATTTGAAAAAGCATACACTGTCAGACGAAAAGGGGAACTATGAGTTGTCCTCCATTCCCTTTGGAAGTTATCAGCTGGAGATCGGGAGTCTGGAAATAGAGAAAGGAGCCCACAATATTCAGATTGATAAGGCTAAGAATGAACAGGTTTTCGTGATCAAAAGAGCAGGAGAGCGCTTGCTCGAAGAAGTCTTGGTGCAGGGCGAGTCTGTGAAGGAGGAAATTGAGGAAACCGGTTTTGCGGTAAACGTCATCGAAACCAAAAAGGCCTCCTTGCAATCGCTGCAAACGAATGATCTCCTTAACCGCTCCGTGGGCGTGAAGGTCCGACAAAATGGTGGTTTGGGCGCTGCGGTATCTTATAACCTCAACGGCATGTCGGGCAATTCTGTGCGGGTATTTATCGATGGAATTCCGCTTGCTACGTATGGCAATTCTTTCAGCTTAAACAGTATACCTCCGGCCTTGATCGATAGAATCGAGATTTACAAAGGTGTCATCCCAGCCCACCTAGCGGATGATGCGCTGGGAGGAGCGATCAACGTAATTCTAAAGAAAAGCGTCGGCACCAACTTGACTGCTTCGCTATCCTACGGGTCTTTCAACACCCAGCAGGCAAACTTCAGCGGAAGCTATCGAGCTCCCAAGTCCGGATTTACCGTGAAGGCTTCGGGCTTTTACAACTACTCAGACAACGACTACGAAGTTTGGGGCAAGTTTGTGCGGAACATCCTGCCAAACGGCCGTTACGACTACGTGCGCGCCAAGCGTTTCAACGACGGCTATCAGTCGGTCGGTGGTTTGGTGGAAGTTGGATTCACTGGAGTCAAATGGGCCGATCAGTTTCTAATCGGGTACAATGGATCGGACGAATACAAAGAAATCCAGCATGGTACCTACATGACCATTCCGTACAAAGGTCGTTTTTCCGAATCTTCCTCCCAGGTACTGAGTCTGAATTACCGAAAGTCAGACTTTGTCACCAAAGGACTCGAGTTGACCTTCAGCGGCATGCTGAGCAAAAGAAATCAGGTCGTCAACGATACGGTGCGTTGGAACTACGATTGGTTCGGCAACATGAGCTATGGGCTCAACGGGCAACCGATCCTACGCCCCTCGGGTGCTCAGCAGGGCGCGCCTACGATCAATCATATCTTCCGGGATGTGTCAACCTTTCGTGGTGGATTTAATTACGATTTGGCAGAAAATCACCGCGTGGTACTCAGTCACATGTACTACCAAATCGACCGGGAAGAGCGAGATGATATGCGTCCGGCGATCGAGCGGGAGTTTATCGGAACAAGAGATTTGGTAAAGAACGTCACCGCCCTGGCGTATGAATTCAATGGCTTTGACTCACGGTTGAAGTCGAATCTTTTCGGAAAATTCTACCAGCAAAAGATCGATCGAATGGATCCCAAACTGGAAAATCAAAACGGGGAGATGGTAAAGGTCGAGGATCGGGTCGCTAGTAACCGACACACAACAGGCTGTGGCTGGGCACTTTCTTTCGCAGTGAAACCAAAATTCACTATCCTGACCTCCGCGGAAAAGGCAGTAAGAATGCCTTCCGAAAATGAGATTTTCGGAAGCCCCGGAGACAACATCGTGGAAAACATCGGAATCCGTCCGGAGATCAGCAATAACCTAAACTTGGGATTTAGGGCATTGCCAGTAGATCTGAGCCAGCACAAACTGTCCCTTTATGTCTCTGGATTTGTACGTGACACCAAGGATAAGATTGTCCAGCGAATTAACCCAAGGATGAACGACGCGGTGCAGACCGATCCTTTTGAAAACCTTGGCAAGACCAAATCAATCGGCTTTGAGGGCGAAGTAGGCTACACGTTTAAAGGTAATCTGAATGTTTCCCTCAATGTTTCCAAGTTCAATACCGTGTTCAACATGCAGCATGATCCCAACGGGAATGAATACACCTATTACAATCAACAACTTCCGAACGAGCCCTTTTTTACGGTAAACACTACTGTTCAATATGCGCTCAATAATCTCATTCAGGACAAGTCGGTAGTGAACTTATACTATGGATTTGGATTCGTAGATCGGTTTTACACCACCTGGCTGGAGATCGAAGACTTCAGAACTCCCCGTCAGTTTATCCAGGATATCGGCGTGAACTATGTATTTCCAAACAAGCGATTTGTCGTCAGTGGAGACATTCGCAACATCTTCGACCAGCAGGCCTACGACAACTTTGCGGTGCAAAAGCCGGGCAGAGGATTCTACTTAAAAATCAATTATACACTCAACAATTTCTAACTATTATAATATTAAGCATGAAAAAGCAGTTTTTAAACTTAGGATTTCTTGTTGCAATGCTCAGTGCATTCGCTTTTGTCTCGTGTACGGAGAGCGGTGGAGATCCAGTGACTCCGCCCGAGGAAACCGAAGACCGATGGATCACGGTGGCGGGAGCACTCATGGGAACCAATCCCGGAGATGGCAACGGGGGGACTCAGGTGTTTTCAGTAACCAAGGAAGATGCAAAAAATCCAGAAGTGAGTATCAATGTTTACGAAAACGGGTATGGTGTCAAATCCAACAGAACTGCCCGTCTTCAGTCTTCTGAGGATGGCAATACACTTTTCAACATTGCTTACACCGGTGACAACGGAGGAGAGTTTTCAAAGTATGACGTGAACGGCGGTGAAGTTTTCACCCAGTCTGACGTGTCTGTGAATATCTCTCAGTACGCCAGTACTTCACCTAGATGGATGAAGCTGTTTGACGGCGACAAAACCGGAATCGCGGTAAATGTCGCGAATATCCAAGCCAACAATGCTCCTGGAACAGCTAATCCAGATGCACCGTTTGCTTACTATAGAGGGGTGGCCACGGTGCTGTCACTAGATCTGCAAAACACGCTAATCTCTGCATTCAAGCAATATGAGCTTCCACTTACTGAAGAGGAAGAAGCTGCTGGACACACGATCTTCAGATTGGATGGTTCTGTTTTGAATAAGGCCGGAAACAAGCTGATCATTGGAACGTGGATGCGTAAGTATGACGTCGCTACGGGAACCGTCGAAAGTGATTTTGAAAGACTAGGTACCAAATCGGTCGTAGTAGATTACCCTTCTTTGGAAAACCCTACCATCATCACCTCTTCCGTTGCTCACGGGGACTGCAGCGGATACAGAAGCTTCAACAGTTTTCTTGCCGAGGACGGTTCTATCTACCAGGCAACCCAGCGAGATCCGAATGGTTCTCACATCCTCAAGATCTTGTCAAACAATGTATATGACGACTCCTATGTGTTCAGCTTAGACGCTGCATTGGGGGTAGAAGGTGTCTATGTTGACTCTTGGAGATATGCGGGAGACAATAAGGCGATCGTGTTGTACACCCATGATGGGGTAGAGCAGGGCTACATCGCCTATGTGGATCTTGCGACTAAAACTGCTACCAAAGTTGATATCCCTTATGACGCCGATTTGGATTTTGGACAATATCAAGGCTTTGTCGTTGACGGAGACGATGTCTATGTTGCTGTAACACCAACCGGCAAAGATGGCAACATCTACATCATCGACTCAAAGACCGGCCTTGCAAGCAAAGGTGCCAAACTTGTCAACCAGCCAGGCAACCACTACATTGGGATTTTCTAAATCGGTGTTCGGAAACTTTTAAAAATAGGTTCGATAAAAAAACTCCCGGTAGGTGCTGCTTACCGGGAGTTTCTGTTTTATAGGAATGGAGCACCGCTGGCTTACTTTTTCTAAGGGGTTTGTGATTGTCTTACTATTGGCGATCTGCTAACTACTGTTTAATCGCATTATTCACGTCACAACACGCTTACCAAACTCCCCGGGTTTTCATCTTTACGGTATAGACTGCGCCCGAAGCGGTAATGAAAAGGGTTTTGCGATCCAACGCGCCAAAACAAACATTGGCAGTCCATTTTTCCGGAACAGGGATATGAGCGATTTGCTCCCCTTTTTTGTCGAAAACTGTCACTCCGTTGCCCGTCAGGTAGACGTTTCCGCGTTCGTCAATAGTCATCCCGTCGGACCCCATTTCGCAGAAAAGCGTCTTATTGGTCAAGTAGCCGTCCTCTTGAACGTCGTATTTCCAGGTTTTCTTGGCTCCAATGTCGGCGACGTACAGGGTCTTTCCGTCAGGCGTTCCAACGAGACCGTTGGGTTGAGTCAGATCCTCCGCTACGCGGAAAAGCTCTGTTCGGTCAGCAGAGAGGAAGTAGACGTGCTTTCCGTCCTGTTCCATTTCCTTGCTCCGGATTCCCTCCCAATATGCTCTCGGGTAAAGGGGATCGGTAAAATATATCCCGCCCTTTGGTCGTACCCAGACGTCATTTGGGCCGTTCAGCTTTTTCCCTCGAAACGAGGTGACGAGCACGGTCTCTTCCCCTGAATACTGATCGATCTCCCAAAGCTCATTGTTCAGGTCTGCGGCCGCTATCATCTTCCCATCGAGCTGGAAGTATAGCCCATTTGATCGCCCAGCCCCTTCGCGAAACAGCACAATCTCGTTGGAGTTGGCGTTCCATTTGTAGATTTTGTCATTAGGCTGGTCGGTAAAAAAGACGTCCCCTTGTCGGTTGATCGCGGGTCCTTCGGTAAAGCTGAATCCATCTTTGACCTTCACGACTTCGGCGCCTTTGGCAGTGATTCCTTTTTTGTCTTCGATCTGTGCGAAAAGGGTGACGGAAGTCAGCAGAAGTATGGAAAAAGCCAGCGCGTTTTTGAAATTCTTGTTCATCGGTTTTGAGGTTATTTGCGTTGCATGGTGACTACAAGCTTGTTTAAATCAGGGCTGTAGGCCATGCGAGTTATGTTTTGGTGGGTGGAAGATTCAATTTTTCCGAGAAATTCCCATTCGGAGTCTGTTGTTTTTTTGCGATAAATGCCGTTTCCCTGCGCCATAATCAGGTAGTTTTGGTCTAGCCAGATGAAATCAAGAGAACCGGCCAATCCAAATCCCAAAACCTCTGATTTTCCACTTTCGATATCAAAAGTGCGGATTGGAAGCTCTAGCCCCGCCAAGGTTTCCTTCGGAGATTTCATGGATAAATAGCCGATTTGAGATGTTTTGGGTCTGCGCTTGACCGACCTGCCGATGTGATCATCGATTTGGAGGATGTTTCCTTTTCCCCTTGCATAGACCAATTTGTTTGGCTCTCCGAGGACAAACATCGCTGCTTTGTTATCATACCAGTCGTAATAGCCGACCGGGGCAATATCGTCGTAGAGCAATTCGGGTTCGCCCAGATTGATGGGATAAAGCCAAAGGCGCTGTGTGCTGTCCGGTTCCATCACCACCGCAGAGATGTATTGCTTACAGTCCGTCAGGGTAGGGGAAAACTCGCTTCGGTCGGCGGTTTTGGAAAGATTGCTAAAGTTGCCCGTGCGAAAGCTGTAAAGGATAATGTCGTGGTTTCCCTTTTCATCCGCTGCGGAAAAGACCAATTCAGAATCGTTGATGAAATTGGGCTGATTGTCGTATTCCGGACGGTCGGTCAGGGTTTTTGCCGTTTCAGGAAGGAGCTTCAGCTTCTTGCCCTTACCCTCAGTGTCCATAACCAGAAGATCGAAACCTCCCTGAGCTACAGTCATTTGTGGGATTAAAAACATGGAAAGGACAAGCGATAAAAGGAATCTATACATGAAATCAGGTTCTAAGGCGTCCAAAATACGAAATGACCGGAAGAATGGAGTGGGGGATCGGTGTTTATTGTAAACAGTGGCACAGAAAATTAGCGTAGTGGGAGGAGTAATTGCCGGGTTGTGAAATGACCAATGCCCGGTGACAAATCCTGCGTAGTGCCAATTTACCTGCGAAAAACCCTGTCCACATGCGGACACATTTTTGTACGTTATTCACCCAGACTTTTTACGCATAGTCCCAATGCGGCGAATTTAGACCACATTTGGTAGCTGGCACCTTTTTCGTACTTTGAGTGTCATGAAGCAATTTGCAGCATATCTACACCGCTTACCGCTGGAGTTGGTCTTTTGGGTCGGGAGCATCATTGCTATCCTGATGCTGGAGCCTTATTCCGAAAGCCACCTGAGTCTTTGTCCGCTCAGTCAGCTTGGTTTCGATTGGTGTCCGGGTTGCGGATTGGGCAGATCAATGAATCTCCTCGCGTACGGAGATTTCAGCGCTTCTTGGTCGATACACCCATTTGCCATTTTGGCTTATGCAGTGATCTTCCATCGTATTTGGAACCTTATTAGAAACTTAAAAACCACACACAATTATGGCTAATGTATTGAGACACCTTCCGGAACTAGAAGGAATGGAACTGGGCTACATCCAGGGATTGATGAAAAGTATGGATGAAGACCAAGCGTCACTTTTTGCGCAGGTTTACCGTGCTAGACGAAAGGACGCGCAGATGATATTGATTTTGACTTTGATTGGGTTTTTCGGATTTGCGGGTTTACATCGGTTTATCCTAGGACAGGTAGGTCTTGGGATCCTGTATATCCTGACGGTAGGGCTTTGTTTTATCGGTACAATTGTCGATTTGGTCAATTACAAGAGCTTGGCTTATGAATACAACGTAAAGATGGCACACGAAACAATGGCCATGATCTCTAGTCATTTCCCAAATATGGGAGGAACAACAACCTGATTTAAAACAACCACTTAACACGACCGGCCCCGAGAAATCGGGGTTTTTTTTTCGATAGACGAGCCAAAGGGATCTGAAGGCAAAAAGCAATGAGCTCTCTGGTTAAAGCGTATTTTTTTCTCCTTCAACCTGTCTGTGTCACTAAGATTAGGAATAGGACGAGTTAGGTTGAAGGAATAAGTCAAATCCAGTTTATAGAGAAGAAGGATATCGCCGACTAAATCCCTTCGAAATGGATGTTTGACTAGTTGAGGCGTCACCAATTATCGTCGTTGGTTGTTTCCGATTCGCCAAGTGTCAATTCTCCGAAAATCTCTTTTCCCCGCTCTGAAAAAATCAAATGAAATCTTTGAACCAATTCGCCGACTTGCACCAGTTCTTCAAAAGAAGCCTGAGAGATATGAACCGGAAGCTCAATCAGATTTTCTTCTTTTTGGGAAAAAGGAGGAGAGACCTCGGAAGAAAAGTAAAATGGCCACATAGTCTTTGCGCAGCTAATTCCCCAGAAATCCATGGGAAACCGATTAGCGTAAGAAGTTAGCCTTTCATTAATCTCTTCGAAAAATCGCTCCGATTCTGCTAATCTGACGCGCGAACCAGCACGTGATTTCCCCTTGGTTTTGAGATGCTTAATCTGTGATACGCCTTGTTTTTGACGAACCATATAAGCGCGAAATACCTTGTGGTCGATCAATTTTCCCAAGTGAAAATAACCCGCAACGGCCTGACCCGCTCGGATTAGAATCATAGAATAATGTGAGTCAGGCTTTTCTCTCAAACCAAGCGATTCATTCCAATCCAGCATCCAGGGCAAGTAGATCTTTGCCAGCCAGACCCCGTCCTTCTCGATTTGCATTTGATGTTTTTTCGCGAGGTAGCTGAGGGAAAACTTTCCATTCGTTGCGGTCGCGAGCAAGTTCTCGACCGATTGCTTACTGACGAGCTTTGCTTGTGGAATATTCATTTGGGGGCAAAACAATTCTATATCTTTGTACAAAGAAATAAAAAAATCATGCAGGAAAATATCCAGACCCTTTTTGACAGAATGTGCGATCCCAAAGAATCCGAAGCCTATTTTTTTGCGGATAAACTTGGCGGGGTGGCAGACGAGGAGGCAAAAGATAAACTTGTTCAGCTTGTGAAGGGTGACGCTTGGGAGGTAGCCTACCTGGCATGTAGAGCGCTTTCGAAAACGAAATTTCAGGAGGAATCCCTCGACGTGATTTTTGAGACGATTTTTGACAAAAAGAATAAATCGGTTCAGGGCGCATTCACGCAGATTCTGGAGGAGTTTGACCTCAGCCACAGATTTGTGGATGTATTCAAAGTGTATCTTTTCGGAAACTATAAGGCGTCCACACTGGCAAAGGTTTATCTAGATGAGGTTGAATTTGACATTACTCCTCGCACCATCCGAAAAGCTGAAAAGCACTGGAATCACTACCTGCATAATCCCGAAGACGAAGGAAGCGTGGAGCTGAAAAAGTCCGAAGTGGAGCCGATGCTGAAGGAGATGAAAGAGCTGTTTGACCAGGAGTAAGCGAAAACTATTTTAATAAAAAGGCCTGTCAGTTTCTAACATCTGACAGGCCTTTTTTTCTTTTGCAAAGAACCGAGCAAGTTCTAACATCGTGAATGGGCACGCCGCCTCTCACACCTAGAAGATTGGAATGAAATTCCAAAAAGAAAAGGAGACAGAATTATTCGACTAGTTGTCACAGTCAGTTGACCGATCGTTACCAGTGGCAATGTACCCGCTCCTTTTCTTCAGATAGATCAGCTCAAGGGTGCTCCCTTGAGTATGTCTGCATCGGCAAATTCTTCGAACTTCTTGAAATTGTCGATGAATGCATTAGCCAGATCATTTGCTGTCTTATCGTAGTGCTCCGGATTTTCCCAAGTGTTTCTCGGATTGAGTACAGGACAAGGAACGTCTGCGCATATTTCTGGCACCATAAATCCGAAAACAGGATCCTTTCTGAACGGCGCATACTCGAGCTTTCCTTCCAAGGCAGACTTTATCATCGCCCGGGTATGGGCCAGTTTCATACGCGATCCAACGCCGTAGGAGCCACCCGTCCATCCGGTGTTGATCAGCCAGACATTCACTTCGTGCTTTTCCATTTTCTCACCAAATAACTTGGCGTATTCGGTGGGATGTAGCGGAAGAAAGGCTGCTCCGAAACAAGCAGAAAAGGTCAATTTAGGCTCGGTGACACCCATCTCAGTTCCGGCGACTTTGGCCGTGTAACCGGAGATGAAATGGTACATCGCCTGGCTCTTGTTTAGTTTGGAGATCGGAGGAATGACCCCAAAAGCATCTGCCGTGAGAAAGAAGATGTTTTTTGGAATGCCGCCGATAGAGGGCTGAACCGCATTTGGGATGAAATGTATGGGGTAGGCGGTACGTGTATTTTCGGTAATTGATCGATTGAAATAGTCTATTTCTCGGCTTCCTGATTTGAAGCGGGTGTTTTCGACGATGGTACCGAATTTAATGGCATCAAAAATTTCGGGCTCTTTTTCGTGGCTGAGGTCAATTACTTTTGCGTAACATCCACCTTCGAAATTAAATACGGTGTCTTCGGTCCAGCCGTGCTCGTCATCACCGATCAGCTGTCGATCTGGATCTGCGGATAGCGTAGTTTTCCCGGTTCCGGAAAGTCCGAAGAAAATAGCCGTATCACCATCCTCGCCTCTGTTAGCCGAGCAGTGCATTGAGAGGACTCCTTTTTCATGAGGAAGGATGAAATTGAGAACCGAGAAAATCCCCTTTTTCATCTCTCCGGCGTAGGCAGTCCCACCGATAAGGATCATTCGTCTGCTCAGATCCAAGATGGCAAAATTTGGATTTTTGGTGCCATCAACTGTTGGATCTGCCTGAAAGTCCGGCGCACAAATAATCGTGAAATCGGACTGGAAAGATTTCAATTCTTCCTTGGCCGGGCGCAGAAACATGTTGTAGCAAAACAGATTGTGCCAAGCCAGGGTATTGATAATCTTCAGCTTCAGCTGATGATTGGGATCGGCACCGGCGAGTGCATTTCGGACAAAGAGATCTTTGTCTGCGAGGTGTGCTTTCATCTTGGTGAACAGGTCATCAAATTTCTCTGTGTCAAAAGGAATATTGACCTCTCCCCACCAGACAGCGTCACGTGTCTTGTCATCCGAGACGATGTAGCGGTCTTTGGGCGAGCGTCCGGTAAACGTGCCCGTGTCGACCATCAATGCTCCGGTGGAAGACAGAAAACCTTCCTTTCTGCGTAGCGAATGCTCCACCAATTCGGCCGGAGTAAGGTTGGAGAAAACTTTCCCTCTCGTGTCCACATCAGGCTGTGGATAAGAAGAATTCTTGGGGGTCAGAACTAAGTCCTGCATAGATATTTGGGTTTACAAACTGAAAATAGTCTGATCAAAATTAGGGAGAATATTCAAATTCAACATAAAAAAATCATCGAAATTTAGCGATACAATCGATTACGAAGAAAAATCAGAATATTATTTGACTTTCGTCAGGTTTCCCGAGCTGCCTTTTAAAACACTGGTTTTTTTTCATTCTGTAACCTTGTCTCTCAGCCGCCGTACGGGTAAAATTTTTTAAACAAGAGCCAAAAAAGTTTATCATTGCAGTTCTGTTTCATTAAAAAAATAATTGATTCTTGGAAAAACTACTTAACTCAGAATTTTCGGGGCCGACTGCTTTTGGACATCCTAAGGGGCTGATGACTTTGTTCTTTACAGAAATGTGGGAACGATTCAGCTACTACGGCATGAGAGCTTTGCTGATCCTGTTTATGACCAAAGCCATTGTGGATGGAGGTCTTGGATTTGACGACCAAACAGCCGGCGCGGTCTATGGACTTTATACCATGGGCGTGTACCTCTTAGCCTTACCGGGCGGATGGCTCGCGGATCGTCTTATTGGACTGAAAAAGTCGGTATGGTACGGTGGGATTATCATCGCCTTGGGCCACTTCATGATGGCTATGCCGGGTATTGAGACTTGGATATATGGTGCCCAGAGTTCGAAAGTTGCGCTGAGCACGCTGGATACCACTTCCTTTTTCTTGGGATTGATTCTGATTGTGATGGGGACTGGATTGCTGAAGCCAAACATCAGCTCCATCGTAGGGCAGCTGTATCCGGCGGGCAGTTCAAAAAGAGATGCCGGTTTTTCGATTTTCTATATGGGCATCAACCTCGGCGGATTTATCGCGCCGATCGCCTGTAGCACCGTCGCGGAATTTGACATGCACATGGGTTTTGGACTCGCCGGCCTGGGAATGGTTTTGGGCTTGATCCAATATCGACTGACAAGCAGCACACTTGATGGCTACGGTGAAGCACCTGTGGTAGTCACTCCTCAAGAGATCGCTTCTAAAAAGAAACTGAGATCTATCACTTCCATGATCGGCTTAGTTGGTGTAGCAATCATCGGTATTTTGTTTACGGGTGTGATTCCGATCGATGCTCCGGCGATAGCAGGGGCATCGGGAACGGTCATTGCGATTGTAGCATTTGGCTATTTGGGCTATGTGATCCTTTTTGGAGGATTGGTCAAGTCCGACAAAAACAAGGTGGGAGCCATTGCGATCCTGTTTGTTTTCTCGGCGATGTTTTGGTCTGGTTTTGAGCAGGCGGGTTCTACTTTGAATCTGTTTGCAGAGCGATTTACAGATCGGACGATTTTGGGTTGGGAGATTCCTACCGGCTATTTTCAATCGATCAACTCGTTGTTTATCATCATTTTCGCTCCGGTGTTTGCAGCGCTTTGGATCTGGCTGGGGAGAATTCACCTGGAGCCGAGCTCCCCGCTGAAATTCACCTTTGGACTCTTATTGCTGGGCATCGGCTTCTTCGTGATGTACTTCGCAACCAAGATCGCCGCTTCCGGAGAGTTGGCCGCGCCAAGCTGGCTGATTATCACCTACATGTTGCATACGTTTGGTGAGTTGAGTCTTTCTCCGGTTGGACTATCTTTGGTTACCAAACTGGCACCAAATGGCTATGCAGGTCAAATGATGGGTATCTGGTTCTTGTCAATTGCATTGGGTAACCTTTTCGCAGGCATCATTGCAGGCGAAGCGAGCGGGGGAACCGAAGAAGGATTGGCCGCAATGCCTGATCAGTTTCTGATGATCGTGTACACGGTGATCGGGTCGGCTCTGGTACTGTTCCTGCTCAAACCGGTACTCCGGAAGATGATGGGTGATGTCCACTAAGGCACTTGCCTGAGAAATTTCCAAGGAGCCTCTGAATCGATTTGATTCAGAGGCTCTTTCCATTTTATCCTTTGGAAAAAGAGGTGGGTATTGGCCGCGGAATAGACCTTCAAGGATTTTCAATTTTTCAACAGGAAATCAGAAGGGAAGAAACGTAAAGTCCAGCAAACCTGGAGGCAAGACAACCGGATAATCGCAAAATTTCCAGGATCTTACCCAGCATAAAACTTTCAGAAATGAAAAAAGCCATCCCTTTCGAGATGGCTTTGATCGGCTGATTCCGGGTCGTTTAATTGAGAAATTCGTCAAATGTCAAGCTCACATAGTACATCGTTCCGACAGTCGGGTTACCCCAAGCCTGACGGTATCCGCTTGAACTGAACAGATTGGATCCTCCGATCTTCAGGATGGACTTGATGCTTTTTAGCTTGTAGCTCACCTGCGCATCGAATGTGCTAAATGACGGCATCACAGAGAGTTGCTGAGATGATACTGCTGGACTTACAAAGGAGGATTGCCAAACAAAATCACCCTGCCATCTGTAGGAAATCCCAAATCCAAGGTTGTCAAACACTTCTCGGTTAGCGAAGCTAAGGACATAGCGGTACTCGGGAGTGTTGAATGATGGCTGGAAACCTGTCTCTGCAAGTTCATCCAGATTAGAAAGTGTATTGTAGGAGACATTTCCTCCCAAAGAATATCCTTTTGGAAGTTTGTAGTCCATGCCTAAAGCCCAGCCCCAAGATTTGATGATCTCAGCCCGGTTTACTGGAACTGAATAAACATTTCGCCCCCCTGGACCTACTCCGATTAGATTAAGTCCGGTGATAGGGTTTGGTCCCTGTGCGCCCGTAGTTGCGTTACCGTCCTGAACCAAGACTTGGCTTCCATTGAAGTTTTCAAATCGGTTGAAGTAAGCATAGGCATCAACCAGGAGTCTATTAGCAAACAGACCTTTATACCCCACTTCAAAAGATTTGACCACTTCTGGCTTGAAGTCGGTGGATTCATACGGAGTCAACTTATCCAGGTTTGCGTTAGAGGCATTCACCGGCACAAGCTGCGCTGCAATCTGAGGAACCAACTGAGGAGCCAAAGCTGCAATTGCAGCAGGCGCTTGCTCAGGTGGGATTTGGCCCGCCTGGACTTGTTGAGTCACGATAATGGTCGCTTGAGCGATGGCGAGTTGAGTCGCTTGTTGAATGCTTTGCTGATAGACCGGTGAGCTTGGTTGGGTGTCAGCCTGCACGCCTGCTCCAAAATTGGTGACGGTTGCAAGGCTATAGACAGGATTTGAATTGAAGTTATACCGATCTCTGAAAAAGGGAAGACCGCCCAAGAGTCTCGCCTGAGGTGTCCTTAAATCGATGTATTGGTCCTGGGTTGTAGGAATTCTAAAGCCTGTCTGATAGGAGGCTCTGAAATTATGATTCCCAACTGAGTAGACTCCGGAGACTCTTGGAGACCATTGCCCTTCGAAATTTTCATTTTTGTCATACCGAAGAGACGCCGTTAATTTAAACTTGTCGTTTAAAAGCAGTTTGGAGCCCTGGAGATAGCCGCCGTATTCGTTGATTTTGAATTCTTCACCATTTTCATCTGTCGCAAAAAGCGTCTTCTCAGAGTTCAAGGCATAGATCCTATAGTTAGCACCCACAACGAAATCAGCCCAGGTAATGTCCTTGAACTGATAGGAACCCTCAAAGTGGTACAGGTTGGTTTTGTCCACAAACTGAGCTCCTACGCCGGTCGCATCTCCTGGAATTGGCTTGGAAGTGACTTTTGCTTTTGCCGCTTCAAACTCTGCAGTACCAGGCATAAAACGGCCTTGGTCTGCAAATCCTCTACCTGCAGTATGAGCAGTGGCATCGTCGGCACCTTGCAATTTGGCCTGAACAAATGCCCCCACATACTCTGGAAACCATTGCGTGCTTGCTTTCCATTCTTCGTTGATTCCCTGAGCAGCGATTCCGACAGCAAATGCATCTCCGGATCTTTCCTGGGTCGTATAGGCTCTCAAAAACCAGTTTGAACCTCTGAGTTCTGCCTTGTATTGACCCAAACTAAAGTTGGCAATCGAATACCGGTCAGCTCCCGTGTAGACAGTAGTTCCGAATCCATAGTTTCCCTGCAAAATTGCCTCAACACGGTCGTTTAATCTATAATGAAGCGCTGCGTTTAGTTTCAGAGATTTGGTATTGTAGTCTGCCAGCTCGTTTTCTGCATAGCCCGTTCTGGAAACAAATTCGCTGGGCACCAATCCCAAAGCTGCGGAAGGCAGAACACCCGCAGCTACCATTTGACTGGCAACACTGGACATGTTTACGTTGGTTTCGTCCCCGTAGATATTGACGCCATTGTATGCCGGATTGTTAATTCTGTTGCCGCTCTCGATGGTTGATCCATTGAGAAGAGATTGATCTCTGAAGTCATTTGCCTGCCAATCATCAGCAGCGAGGTAGCTTAGATTCACTTTGAAAGCAAATTTGTCATTGATTGCTTTTGCGTATCTGGCGCTGAAGTCGTAGAAACCTGTGTTTGGACTAGTTCTTGAGTCTTCATTCATAATCCCGGTTTTCACGCTGGCGGATAGCCCCTGATACTGAAAGGGATTCTTGGAGTTCATCAGCAAAATTCCGTTGATAGCATTCGGTCCGTAGAGTGCTGAAGACGCACCGGGAAGCAGTTCGACGCTTTCTAGATCCAGCTCAGAAATACCGGCAATGTTTCCGACCGAGAAGTTCAATCCAGGCGCCTGATTATCCATTCCGTCGATCACCTGGACCGTACGTACGTTGCCGTTGGAATTGAATCCACGCGTGTTGAAAGATTTGAACGTTAGCGACTGCGTGCTCATCTCCACACCTTTGAGATTGTTTAGCGCGTCGAAGAAACTAGCCTGCGGCACTTCTCGGATAGCGATGATATCCATCTTTTCCACCGAGACCGGAGACTTCATGATACTTTCCTCAACTCTCGAAGCCGAGATCACGACTTCCTGTCCCATGATGGAGCTTTCCTCCAGTTCCACTTTGAAGTTGGAAATACCACCGGTAACCTCTACCTCAGTGGTGGTGAAGCCAACCATCGAGAACACCAGTGTGAAAGGGGGATCCTGACTGACATTCAGCGTAAAATTTCCTGAAAGGTCGGTGATGGTACCGATCACCTTTCCCTTCACCAGGATGTTTACCCCAACCAAAGTCTCTTTGGTTTCTTTGTCAGTTACAGTGCCGGAGATGGCGATTTGGGCATGTACTGTGCTGGCTCCTATTGAGGCCAAAATCATCAGTGTAACTACTGCCCCACAGAATTTTTTTGTAAAATTTCTCATAGGCTATAATGGATAATTAGTATGACTGGCTAATAGGGTGACTAGCCGTTTTCCTGATCGAAATTTATGTTAAAAACCCAATTGACAAGGTTTAATCTTTGAAATTTGGGGAAAGAGATTTCCTGGGAAATTGCCTAGAAACGGAAGCAGAGCGCTTTTATAAGCAAAATCTGAAATTTCTAGGTTGATATTTTAGAAAATTATAGTCAACCCGTTCATTTTATTAGAAATTCCGAAAATCATTTTTTTTCCATTTATTTTTCATTTTCTAAGAAAGCAAAATGACGACAAAAGATGTGGTAGTTTATTGATGACGTCATTTTTGAATTTTGAACTTGGTATTGTGCTGGAGAAATTCCAATAAATCTAAATCCTGCTAAAAAAAATTATCCTATTGTATTGAAAGACTTGAGTTTATCTGGTGAGAAAACAGTAGTTTGGACATCGCCCACCTTGTCTGCTTCCGACATATCTTCACTAAAAATCAATTAGCGTATGGCAAAAGGATGAAAACAACAAAAAAGCCCAGAGTCGGTGGATGACACTGGGCTTTGAGGTTTTAAGAAAAATGGACTGGTGTGGGAAGAAGCTTTTACCTCCTGCGTCCCCCTCCGCCCATGCGAGCGCCGCCACCTCCTCCACGATAAGACCCGCCGAGATTTCCTCCGCGATTGGATTGCTGGAAGCTGTTGTTCTGGGTGGCACTTCGCTGGCGATTTTGATAGTCACGGTTCATTTGCGAGGGCTGATTGTTGGTTTGCTGCCAAGAGTTTCCCTGGCGTTGGCTCCAGTTGCCGCTGGCATCCCGGTTGTAAACATTACCATTTCGGTCAGAATACACATCCCGCGTACCTGCGCCAGCCATACTGCCGCGATTAGCGGGCTGCTGGGAAGTGGAAGGTCGCGCACTTGGAGTGGTATTCGCGCGATTTCTCTCGTTGGTTGATACACCGGGTTGGTTGGCCGGTCTTTGACCGGCGGTCGGTCTATTAGATGCGGTTCCATTTCCACGATCGCCACGCTGAACGTCCCGGGTAGAGACATCATTCCTCTTGTTGTAGATATTGTTGGAGCGGTCAATGTTGATGTCACCATTGTTGATGAAGACATTGGTGCCATAGCCGCCGTGGTGCCCATAATACGGAGGTCTGTAATGTCCAGGCCCCCAATAGCCACCACCACCGCCGTAGAATCCGAAGGTGAAGAAACCGTAGCTCATGCTGAAGCCCATGCTCCAACCCGTCCACGGATTGTAGTGCATGCTGAATCCAAATGTCACCGGACGAGGATAGTAGTAGGGGCCGTACCATGGATTGTAATAATATCCCGTGCCATAGACGACCGTCGGACCATAGACATAGCTTCCCATATAGCCTGGAGTGTAGCCTACATAGACTACTTCCGGCGTGCTTTCATAGACGTACACATATTTGACGTTGTAAGCCGGGGAGCTGGCAGGGATGTCTTCGACATCCTTTGGTCGCTCGTCACTGACTTTCCAAGGGCCCTTGGCATCATCAGAGACAAACCAGACTCCGTTGTCAACTGCGTAATAGTTCTTGCCGGATTTCAGTACGGTTGTTTTCGTATTCATCGCCAAATCCAGCTTGGTTCCTTCAATTTGCTCAAATTTAGGTTCGCCGTCGTAAGTCACTTCCAGCTTGGCTTTGGCTCTATCCACCTTGGCGGTCTGAGGAACTTGAGCGTCATGAATTGCGTCTGTGCTCGCCTTGGTTCCAGGTACACTAGCCAGCACTCCGCCTTTTGGTGAAGTCTCGGGGATTTTTGCAAATTCCGCCGGAAGGGTGTCAGCAGGGAGATACTTCCAAGGCCCTTCTAAACTGGCGGAAAAATACCATCTCCCGGACAGGAGCAAGTAGTATTTTTGATCAGCGATGTATCGGAAAATGTTGTCATCGGAGTTGGACATGTAAAGCAAGTCTGTTCCATCGACGTTTGCAAAGTCAGCCTTGCCATCCGATTGGATGATCTCTGCGGGAGTGGTGCTCGAAATAACCTTTTTCGGAGCTTTTGCCTCCTTGTTTGGCTTTTCAGTTTGCTGTTCTTTGATCTGCTTGTCCACCGCAGTGATGGACTTGGGAAGCTTGCTGGTGAGTTCATAGCCTTCTTTGACACTGGAAGACACATACCAGCCTTGACCTGCATACAGGTAATAGTTTTTGTTTTCAGTGGCTTGAATGATCAGGAAGGGGGTGTTGATCACCCGATCCATCTTCAGGTCTTTATCCTGTTGGGTTTTTGGCTCCCCGTCGAAAAGAAGAAGGAGGGTAGGCTCTTCCGCATAGAAAATCTCCGGCGCTTCATTGTTGAGTCCCTCACTCATATTGATCTGCTGTTCGATCTCGATAGTTGCATTGATTTCGTCAATGGTAGACTCAATCCCCCAAAGTGGAATTTCCGTTTCCAATAACGTTTTCAAATTGGTGATTTTAGTTTGATCGTCCACGCCAGGTAGCTTGACGTCTGTGATTTTTATGCTTTCCAAAGTGACTTTTCTGGTGTCCCGATCAGTATGGATGATCGCTGAATACCAAAATACTCCGAAAATCAATTCGCTTCCTGTTGTTTCTTCGACAGAAAATGCAGCGCGTCCCTCGATGTCGTTTCCTGTCAGACTTTCGGGCTGGGGCTGGTAAACGGTGATTTTTGCGCCATTTTTCGCAAAAGCATCTTTCGGCCAATTTGCCTGTGCATAGCTGACTGTAAATGCAAGTAGGAAGAGAATGGCTGAAATAGCCATCTTGAGTTTTACCTTTTTATCAATCCCAAGTTGATGCTTGGTCGTGAGTTGTTTATCCATTTTGTCAAATTTAAATTTCAATTTCATCTCCGATTTCCGGTATCTCCGGTCGGATTCCGAATTTCTCCTCCATCAATACGGCCAATGCGCTTCGTGCCTGGTCTTCCCCGTGAACCAGCGCAACGCGTGGTTTGGAAGGAGCCAGATAGGAAAACCATTCAAGCAATTCCGATTGCCCCGCATGCGCGCTGAATCCGTTTAGCGTATGCACTTTTGCATTCACGGGAATCTCCTCTCCGAATATCCGTACAACGGGATGTTTGTCGACAAGTTTTCTTCCCAAAGATCCATGTGCCTGAAAGCCGACAATCACCACGTGTGTGTTGGGATCCCTGAGTCCATGTCGGAGGTGGTGGAGAATTCGTCCGCCGTTGCACATCCCTGCACCTGCCAAGATCATGCAAGGGCCTTTGAGTTCGTTTAGACTTTTTGAGTTTTCAGCACTTGGAGTTGGGATAAAATACTGCTCATCGACGGGGAAAGCACCTTTTTTCTTTAAGAGCTGAAATTCCTCGTCAAGTATGTCCTGGTGATTTCGATAGACTTCGGTCGCTTTGATCGCCATAGGGCTGTCAAGGTAGATCGGGAAGGGTTTGACCTTTCCCTCATTATAGAGTTCTGCCATGTGATACATTAGCGTCTGAGCACGACCGATCGCAAATGTCGGAATGAGGATTTTGCCGCCTTGTTCGCTGATTTCTGTTACGATCTGAAAGAAATCAATCAAGGTCTGCTCATAGGACTTGTGATCCCGGTCGCCATAGGTGGACTCCATGAATACCATGTCCGCCTGTTGAAAATGCTCAAAAGGCCGAAGCAATGGCAGATTCAAGGGGCCGAGATCTCCGGAGAAAGCAATGACCTTTTTCTTGCCGTCCTCTGTCACGATCAGCTCTATGCTGCCAGATCCGAGCATGTGTCCAGCTTCGATCCACCTTGCCGAAATGTCCTCGGTGATCGTGATGAGTTCATCCAATGCCACTGCGTGATTCAATACCTTCATCGCTTCCACATGCTCCGGTGTATAGAGTGGTTCCACCAGCGGTTCGCCGGGTACCCAATGTTTTCGGTTTTGACGCTCGGCATCGGCATCTTGCAGCCTGGCAGAATCTTCGAGAATGATTCGGCTCAGCTCGAGCGTCTGGGCGGTGCTATAGATTGGCCCGGAAAATCCGTGCTTGATCAGGAGCGGAACCCGTCCCGTGTGGTCTAGGTGACCATGGGTCAAAAGAACCGCTTGAACCTCGCCGGGTCTTGCGCCTTTGGGCAGAAGATTTTTTTCTTCGGAATCCCTGCTTCCCTGAAACATCCCGCAATCAATCAGAATGGCAGATTTTTCAGTTTTGACCAGGTAGCACGAACCGGTGACTTCGCCACCGGCGGCACCAAAAAGTTTGATTTTCATCGAATTTTGGGTTTAAGATTGTCTAGGTTTCAACAGGGACTTTTCTTGATCGAGGATCAGTTTCATGTCTTTTGGTAGGCTTTTCAATACCAATTCCACCGCTTCTTCCGGCGTATCCACAATTTTGGAGAAGCCGATTTCCTCGGGGGTAAAGACCCCGTTGTCGGCAAGGTAGCTGATGTAGTTTCTTAGACCAGACCAGAATTCCTTGCCGACCAGGATCAAGGGGAAACGACCGATTTTTTTGCATTGTATCAGGGTGGCGGCTTCGAAGAGCTCATCCAGCGTTCCCAACCCGCCCGGCATTACGACGTAAGCACAGCTGTACTTTACGAGCATGGTTTTCCTCACGAAAAAGTAATCGAAATTGATCGTGTCGTCCACGAATGGATTAGGTGCTTGCTCGTGAGGAAGGATGATATTGAGCCCGTAGGATTTTCCGCCTGCTTCGAAAGCTCCTTTGTTTGCAGCCTCCATCGCGCCCGGGCCACCGCCCGTCAGCACGGAGAATCCAGCTTCCGCAAACGCTTTTCCGGTTTCTCTCGAAGATTCGTAAAAGGGCTCACCGGGTTTAAATCTCGCGGATCCGAAGATGGTCACGGCGGGGCCGATGTGTTGCATTTGTTTGATCGCTCCCTCAAACTCCGCCTTGACTTTATCCAGTCGCTCCATCTCTTTTTCATAAGATCTGGAATGCTGCAGAAAGTCACGCTCGGGTGATACAACCGCTTCGACTTCGCTGGGAAGCTCATAGTTCATCTGGGCTTTTTTCCAGTGTTGTTCCCAGGATTTTTCCCACTCTTCCGGACTGATTGCTGGGGATTCTTGGTTGTTCGGTGTCATATTTTATGGATTAAATATCAGTTTTGTCTCTCTGCAAGCTATCCAATGTCTTTAGTAGATTTTATGATTTTTATCAGGCTAGGACAAGGTGGACGGCTCCGAAGCACACTGGAATACAGTTTTTCCTTGCATCTTTTTTTTCCGCCCAGCGATAAAGCGTTAACTTATTGATGATCAATTCATCTAACTCTTTTTAGACATGTTTTTAAAAGTAAAATTCAACCTGATTCCTGTCTTGGGAATTCTTTTCGTTTTTTCCTGTACCCAGGAAGAGATACCGACAAGCTCCCTTTTGGAGCAAAATGAAGCTAGTGTTGAGCTCATTGCCAGCTCGGAGATTGACAAAATCATTCTCAAATCAATTCAGGAAACCGGCGACTTTGTCTGGATGGATCAGAGCGACCTGCTACTGTACAGCGCGCTGTTGCAGGGGGATTCGATTCTGACGATCGGATATCAACCTGCCGGGCAATCTCAAGCCAACGCGAGGATTGGGCTAGACGATGTGACCGACGAGTCTTGGAAGGCGTCCGCGTCGCTGATTCTCAGTATGATCTCGGAGACCTTGGAGACCAACGGAAATTCTGCCGCTCGGCTGAAAGATCCGGAAGCGACCATTCACGAATCGCTACCTTATCTGGAGGTGAAAATCTCCGAGTTTAGCGTGCTGCTAAACCTGCGAAAAATGCCAGAGGTTCGCTATTTTGAACCGATTGGATATCAATTCAATTATGACTTACTCAACGGTGATAATCCTTACGGCAGGATCACCAGTGACTCTGGATGCGAAAATGACCCGCAATCAAACCTTTCCGCTTCTGACTATTCCATCGTCAGTCCGGGAGCCAAAGCTTCCTGGAACTATCCCCAAATGGGCATCAGTCAAGCTTGGACTATGAGCACCGGAGCGGGGATAACGGTGGGAGTGATTGACACCGGGTTGTCTCCGGATCAAGCGCTCTTCGGTACTGCCTTTAACTCAGGGCAATCTTCAGGACGAACAGTCCAAAAATTTGGAACGTACAAGACCGGGTTTCTGTGGTGGAAAAGCTACGACGGGCCCAACGACCAATGTGGTCACGGAACAGCGATGTCCGGGATTGTGGCTTCTCCGCGCAATACCTCGGGCGCTGCTGTCGGCGTTGCTTACAACTCGAATTTGATCTCAGTCCGAGGTACAAGCGATGTGATTTTTAATACTACAGATGAAAAGAATGGGGTGGCAGAAGCTTTGGTTTTACTGGGAAATAGGTCTGACGTGAAGATCATCAGCCTGTCTATCGGGGATGTTTTCTCCAATTCAAAAGTGGCTGATGCGATCCGTTATGCCTACAATCGCGGCAAACTGATCTTTGCGGCTGCTGGCACTTCGACCTCCTTTACCAATTGGTTTGGTGTGATTTTCCCTGCTACGATGGCTGAGACGGTGGCTGTGACGGGAGTCAAAGAGGGGAGTGGCTATCAGCGATGCGATACGTGTCACTCTGGCTCCAAAGTGGAATTTACGGTGGTGATGGAAAGATCCGGAACAAACACCAAACCAATCACCTTGGCGAGTAGCGGTAATATCCCCTCGACTGTCGGCGGCTCTTCTGTCGCGACTTCGACGGCGTCTGGAATTGCCGCTTTGGTTTGGGCAGCAAATCCCGGTTGGACGAGAACTCAGGTCTTGGACAGATTACGGACAACATCGGATCTGTATCCCAGCAGGAACTCCCAGTATGGCTTTGGAAATATGGATGCAGCTGCGGCGGTTGGGGTATATTAGCGCAAAGCACGATTTATGAACTTCGATTTACGATGCTTCGAAAGTCAGACGAGGCACTCTGACTTTCGAGGCTTTGCCTTCTAACTTTGCCAGGAACTACGGGAGCAGCTCCATGTCTAACGTCTTGATACTAGATACTTTTTTCATTTTACCCCCAAAATCCGAAACGGCAGCATAAAAATATTTCTGATCAGATCGAAACTCAGCTCCACGGCAAAGCCTAACAATCGAAAGGGAAGCAGCAAAAGCCAAACGATGGGGTAGAGGAATAGTGCGATGATGGCAATGGGCCAGCAAAGAATAAATAGAATGCACCAAAGAAGGAAAGTCAACATTGAAATTGAGGTTTGGGTACCAGAACTCAAAAGACGTTCCAAGTGGAGAAAAGTGCTTTTGTGTGAAATCTAGGCGGTCACATGTAAGCACCTGTTCTGAAATCGAACAGTTGAGAAATGTTTTTGAACATTCGCGATCTGGTTTTTCAGTTTCGGGGAAAGTTTAGAGAAATTCATTAGTTTAATGATCCATACCACCCAGAACCCAAAACTGTCCTCAATGCGCAAAATTTTAATTGCGTTTCTTTTTTTGCTTACGCATTTGGCGACTGCCCAGACCATCACCGGTGTAGTGACCGAAAAGGGCTCCGGACTTCCTCTGCCGTTTGCCAACGTTTTCATCAATAACTCCACGCTGGGCGGAGCAACCGATGCCGACGGGAAGTTTATCATCCGAGGCAAAATCCCGGAAGAGTTTGATCTGGTCGCGTCTTTTGTTGGGTACAAGACCGTCTCCAAAATCATCCAGAGAAAGGGACGTGAGGCTGTTTTTCAAGCGTTCGAACTGGAGTTTTTAGAAGACAATCTCTCGGAAGTTCAGCTGAAAGCCAAGCGGGACAAAAGCTGGGAGCGGAAATATAGAATGTTTAAGGAGGTTTTTTTAGCGGTGCCCGATGATCCTTATGGTCGTGACATCGAGATCCTCAATCCTTGGGTTTTGGATTTTGAAAACGTAAAACCACCCAAAGGTTTCAACTATACCAAAGCGACCGCACAGCTTCCGTTGAAAATAGTCAACAAGGCTTTGGGCTACGAAACAGATTTTTACCTGCAGGATTTTCGAATGCTACGAAATGCGTCGAGATTTTACGGGCAGGCGTTTTACAAGGAAATGGATTCGGTCGATTCCTTGGCCGAAGTGCAATGGAAAAACGCCAGAGAGTTCGACTACAGCAATTCGATCCGCTTCCTTGCCTTGTCGCTTTTGCTGAGAAATAGCGGCGCGCAGGGATTTGAACTTTACCATGTAGTGCCGGAGTCTTCTCTGAGAAATCGTACCAATGATTTTACCGAGGAGCTCAACAAATCCATTGAGCTCCTGACAGTGAATGCCCTGTACAACAAGCCGCAGGGCAATGGAGTCTACCGCATATATCTGCCGGGCAGGATCGAAATTCATCACATGGACAAGCCTTGGCCCAGTGACTACTACACCAATATTTATCACGCGATCTCCTGGATGGATGCTCCTACGGGCTATTTTGATGTGGATCGCAATGGCACATTGATCAATCCTACCCAGCTGATTTTGTCCGGATATATAGGAAGGCAACGGCTCGCCCGCTCGCTGCCTTTGGACTTTGTGCCGGATTCTAGTTTCTCCGGTGGGTTTTCGGAGCAATTGGTAACCTTTCAGTCTCGGTATCAAAAGTTGAATACCCTGCGGGAAAAAGCGTGGCTCACGACCAATAAACCATTTTTTTATCCAGGTGAGACGCTGTGGTTTGGCGGCAAAATGACCTATCAAAATGCCAGCAATTCAGATAGTTTGAGCAGGGTTCTCTATGTCGATCTTATCGATTCTAAGTTTCAAAAGGTAAAGGAAGAGGTATTTAAAATAGAGCAGGGGAAGATTTCCGGAGGAATGGTACTTGACAAGTCGATTGCTCCGGGAGATTACCTATTGCGTGCCTATACCCGATGGAATCTGAATTTTCCCGAAACTGATATTTTTCAGCTTTCGGTTCCAATACTTGCTGAGGGATTCTATCCTGCGTTGCCGGCGAAAGAAGAGGAATCGCTATATGGTGAGATTGCGATCCACCACCACGTCGAGGTACAGGATTCGTTGAATTACCGAATGCTGGACTTGGAACTGGCATTTAGCGATGAGTTTGAGAATCCTGTCGATGCGGAAATTGTCTTCTCTGCCCTGGAAGGAAGTATTTCGCCCGATTTGGATGATAAAAGCCGCTTGGAACACGCACTTGACTGGATCGATGTGGCACTACCCGAGACCTTCGACAGCGACTTGTCGCAACAGATTGAGTATGGGATCTCGGTTGAGGGACGATTTTTTCCGGACAAAAAGAAGGCTTCAGCCGCCACTAATATCTCCGTGGTCAAAGGCGATCTTGAGGATTTTGGAACCGTCTTTTCAGATTCTTTGGGCAGATTTTGGGCCACAGGGCTCAGTTTCCAAGATACAGCGCAAATAGCAGTGGCCGCATTGGATGATAAGCTACGACCGTTTGGCAGTGTAGAATTGCTGCAGTTCCAAAGACCGGGATTCCGGGGATCTTTTCCTAAGCTGGATTACGAAGTTAGACCGCTGCCAGTACCTGGGGAACGTTTTTTGGACAACTCGGGCGATTACATTTTGCTGGAAGAGTTTGTGAAAGAAGAAGCGAAGGAACGGGAAACGATGGCAGATCGAAACTATGGTTATGGCGAACCTACGCAGCAGGTGGGGCCAGAGGAGCTTGAAAAGATGACCATGCCTGAAATTTGGGGTAAGCTGCGATTTAGAGGGGGAAAGTTTGGGAACTATACTTACGGAGAAAAGGTCGGCACTCCACTGTTGATCATAGACGGACGGAGTATGCCCTTTTTGAGTGCGTTTGACTTTGGGGAGATATTGGATTCTTATGAGCCCTCACAGCTTAAGTCGATCAAAGTCTATTCGGACAATATCAGCAAAAGCATTTTTGGGATGGCAGGGTATGCAGGAGTAATCATGATTGAGACCAAAAATGGGGAGCGAACCGGCGCAGAAAACGATCGGAAATTTAACTCCGAAGGATTTCAGATTTTTCACGTCCGAGGATTTTCGAGCTTTCCAGAATTTCCCAGAAATCCTCCCTCAGATCAATATTTGAAAAGAAAGCCCACGGTGTATTGGGATCCCGCAGCTAGGACGAGTAGTGGGGCCTATAAAGCAAGAATCAAAGTGCCCTATGGCATGGATCGTATCAACTTGCGGGTGGACGGAATGACACTAGACGGTGAGGCATTTTATCGGGTGACTGTGGTGGAGCTGAAGTAGGGTAGCGCCCGGAGAAACAGGTGCAGCGCATTGGCCAGCATATGTTGACGTGATAGCAAGATCGAGATCAAGCTGCAGCAACTCTGGCGGGCGTGGCAGAGTGTGGTTTAGTTTAGACCGTCGTTTTCGACCGCTTCCATGACTCTTCGATCTTCAGTAGTCGGACCTGCTTTGACACCGGTCGGTACCAATCCATGATAGGAATAGGCCTGCTGAAAAGCCTCCGCCACTTGCAGAAGCTTTGCTTCGTCAAAATAGTTGGCAAGCAAGGTGATTCCGGTAGGCCTGTTTTTCTCATCGAATCCTGTCGGCAAACTCAGAGCCGGATGGCCGGTGAGGTTGGTGATTAGCGACTGATTGAAGCCGGAGGTCGGGGAGAGGATTACGTCATACTCCTGGATCATCGCGGTAAACTGCTCGATCAACTCCGCGCGATGCCGATTGGCCTGTAGGTATTCTACAGCGGGAATAAAACGGGCCTGTCTCAGTGAGTTGGCTCGGGATCCACCATGCTGCTCGACCATCTCATCCACGCCGCCACTTCTGACCAGCTCGTCAAAGAACGCTCCAGCTTCGGCTCTGAGGATGATGTCAAAAACTGAAAAAGGAAATTCCTTGGGCAACTCCAGCGGATGGAGTTCGATTCCCATTTGCTTGAATTCCTCGATAGTTTTGGTGAGATCAGGGGAGACGTTGCCGGAATCCGGTTCGAAGAGTTTTTGGAAATAGCCGATCTTCAGTCCCTCGATGCCGATTTTGGAGGAATAGTCAAATCCCGAAGGCTTGACTGTTTTGTCCAGTCCGTCTTTTCCCCGGATGTAGTCGTAGACGACCGCGCAATCGACAGCTGATCGTCCGATCGGTCCGACTTTGTCCATAGACCAGGACAGCGTCATAAAGCCATGGCGGCTTACTGTTCCGAAAGTCGGCCTCAAGCCGGTGACGCCACAGCGATGCGAAGGAGAGATGATCGACCCCAAAGTCTCCGTGCCGATGGCAAAAGCCACCAGTCCGGCGGAAGTTGCCGAGCCAGATCCAGCGGATGAACCGGTTGCACCTTGACTGAGATCCCAGGGGTTTTTTGTCTTGCCACCAAACCAAACGTCTCCTCTGGCCAAGCTGCCGGAGACGAGTTTTCCCAGCAGTACAGCGCCTGCTTCTTCTAATTTTTTGACTACCGAAGCAGTCTCATCAATGACTTGGTCTTGATAGGGAGCTGCACCCCAAGTCGTGGGATATCCCGGGACAGACGCCAGATCTTTTACGCCATAGGGTATTCCATGCAATGGCCCGCGATAATGGCCGCTGGCAATTTCTTGATCGGCCTTTTTGGCCTGAGCCAAAGCTAAATCTTCCGTCACAGTGATGAAGGACATCAGCTTGGAGTCATGGGCCCTGATGCGATCCAGATAGAGTTCGGTCAGTTGAATGGCGCTGATCTTTCTGTGTTTGATTAGAGAAGCGAGGTCCAAGATGGGTAGAAAGGCGATAGACTCGGGGTCACTCGGAAGGGCAACGTTATCAGGGATCGCCCAAGATTGCACGGGACTTTCTGCAGAGAAAGTGAAATCAACCGGAAAAGGGTCGAAATAAAGAGCGGGCGCAGTTTCGTTGGGAAGTTCAAATTCCCGCATTTTCAGGTAACCGGATCTATTTCTTTCCAAATAGCTACGCATGGTGTCAATGGCAGGACGCTCAAATTCCAGACCTATCAAGCGCTGAGCGGTCTTGACTTCTTGCCGGGTAATGCCACCCTTCTTCTTGGTACTTACACAAGCGCAAAGCAGCAAGGCCGTGACCCAAATCGCGTATCTATTCATATCCTGAAAATAGAGGGATTTCATCTCCTAGAACAAAAAAATGTGCCAATGGACTTAAATAGGGCTAGATGGAATTCCAAGATGTAGGGAAGTAGTCATGCACTTCTAGATTGGGTAGGGCAATGGTGTTGGTAAAGCTTTTGTGACCACACCTTAAGGCAACTCGCCGGGAGCAACCAGCGATCCTGTTGGCGGGAATGAATTCCAAAGCTGTTGTTGATCTGACTATCGGCCTAGGTTTTTGAACAAGCAGTTCCGTTCCAATAGCTCTAGATCAGGTTTGAAGGTGATCGCTTGTTCCGCTCTTTGGAAGGCGAGTTTTGAATTTTTGATAGCCCATTCTTTTAGCTCGGGCTTGTCGATGGTGGCCAATGCGGCAAAGGCTTTCTGCATTCTTAGCATCACCTCGACATTGTCGGCTCCGTCTCTTGCTATCGGGCGGAACGCGTCGTCGAAGAAATCCTCCATGACGATATCGGGAACCTCTATCCGATCAAATTCCACCTTACCTTCAGCAGGGCTTTGCTTTTGATTCCATAGAAAGAACAGTCGTTCGTGGCTTCCGATGATTTGAATCGCCGTGCCAGGGTCATTGACTCCCGGAGATAGGGCCCGACTAGCTATCTCAGACAAAGCAATCAACCCAAACCTTGGATCGTCGTCAAAAAGTCTCGTGTTCCCAATCGTGATCGCTTCGTTTAGCTTCTCCATAATGGGAGCCAAGTCCACATTATTGTTTGGTGAAATGTAGGCGACTGTATAATTTTTATGGACAAACTTACCGGGAAGACAAGTGACTCTGATTGTCAGGCCATTTTCCTCAGCGAGGGTTTGCAAGGACTCCATTTGCAAATATTGGACGTAGCCGACAGCGGTAGCAAGCACGGCAATTTCGCCAGGCTTTTCGCCCTTTGCAGGTTGGCCTTTGTGATGCGGATGTTTGATATAGGAGGATAGGGATTTGCTGACGACCGCTTCAATCTGGCTGATGGTGTGATCCATACGTCCAAGTCGAGAGATTCTGTTTACCCATTTTAAAAAAGTCAGGATGACTGTCGAGAATAAGATCAGTGTCAATAAAAACAGAATGAATTTCCCTGCTTTTTCGTAATAGCCGTGGTCAAGCGCTATTGTCGCAACAATGCTAAAGATAAATGCCCCGATGAAGATAGAAAGCGCATTCTGAGAGACGTCGTCAGTGACCACAATTTTGAAAGATCGAGGCGTGGCCGTAGTGCTTGCTGAGGCAAAGGCTGAAAGCATCGAGGCTACCGCAAATATTGCAATGACCAACATGCTTGCTGAAATCGTGTCCAACAGGCTGCCTAGTGACTCGGCGTCTATTTCAGGGACATGCTTCGCTATCTCGAACCTATCTGCTTGGTGGGCTATCAGTGCGCCCCCGACTGAGAGCAAACAAAGTATAAATGGCCTAAACCACAATTGCTCTCGAATTCGGTTGAAGTAAAAAAGTATTTTTTCCATGTGGTCACTTGGGTTTTCATCGCAAAGCTACTGATTCAGATCGGGGCATTGGTGCGTGGGAATTCAGGTTTCCTCCGTCGGAATACAGTAAGAGGTAATGTTCAGGATTTTTCCATTGTTGTCAAACTCGTACAGGTCGCAGGCAGCAACGAAAGAAAGAACTTGGCTGTCTCGGGTAAATTTGCCCGTTCCGTTCACGACAACTTTGTTATCCTGGACGATTACATTCAAGGTTGTAAATGTTGTATTGACCGATCTGAAATACGCGGATACCTGAGTGCAGTTTTCAACTATCGCTGGTTTGCCTATAAATTTAATGTCTCCTACAATCTCCCAATCTGCCTCGTCTGACAGATGTTCGATGATTTTATCAAATTCCCCATTTGAAAATGAAACAGCGATTTCTTCTTTACTCATCTCATTAGCGCGGTTTAGTGTGTGGTTGTTTTAAGCACTTTCTGGTAGAAACGAAATAGAAACATCGTGTTCTTTCTATGGCTTCATCGAGTCTATCCAGACATCCGTTGCCCTGTCCGCAAAATAGGCTGTAGGATTAAATGGGATTTTTATCTCTCGTAAATGCATAAATTTTTTGGCTACGTAATGATGGTTGCGTACCCTTTGCGAGCGCACGCAACATAAATTGACTATCGCTCAATCCATCACTTAGTCGGTTTGATTTCCAAAATAGTACCCGCAATATGGCGTGTACCATTTGCGAGGTTGAAATAATAGATGACTAACACCCGATCTTTGGTTAATTGCACTGGCCAAGAATAACCAAGATCTGAAGTACCACCATCATCCCTCAATATAAACTCGGGTGCTGTCTTAAAATCTGTACATTCAGCATTTAAAATTCGGGCTCGTATCCCAAACGGTTTGTGACGATAGCCATACGTGAGCAATACCCGTCCATCGGGAAGTTGCAATGCATTTAATGGATGTCCCTGAAATCCCATACTTTCCCAGTTAAAAGTCTTTCCTCCGTCTTGAGAGCGAGAGATAAAAGCTTGATCGTCTATGCCTGCTGTTCTTAAGAAGCCAACCAAATCCCCTTTGGGCGTTACATAGATAGATGCTTCATTAAAGGATATTTTTTCGTCGGTGGCTACTACTCCTGATTGCTCCCATGTCAGTCCTTTATCTTTAGAGATCAACAAATGGTTGGAGGTCTTTTTGGGAGCGTCAGTGACCGCAACGATCCAATAGATATCTTCATTTTTTGCTTCATACATCGCACCGCGGTTGTATGCCGGAACCGGAGCTCCAATCGCGTTGAAATTAATTTCTTGCGCGACATGGGGAGGATAAATAGGGGCTGACCAGGTCTTTCCTCCATTGATTGATCGTAAGATATATCCCCCCAAAAACACGGCACCTTCTCCTGCATGAAAGTAGGGCGTTTTGAGGTTGTCTAAGCCTGCTGGATTTACAAATGCCCATCCATAACTCGCGCATAGAATCGTTTTATCTTTCAATTGGATTAGGCATGGATCCTGAGAGCCACCGAGGGGATTGGCATAAATTAACTCAGGAGTTTTTGTCCAATTTTCCCCATCCTTAGAGCGTACCATCACCAATTGGCTAGTCGGGTCGGTGTGGTCAGATCCTTTTTCACCAAACATTTTCCGATCGGGTGCCCTGCGGAAAGCGACGAATAATTCGTTATTGGGCCTTTTGATTACGGAAGGAAAAGCGGAATAAAACATCGAATCCTCATAGATTACGATGTCTTTTATTTTTTCAATAGTTTGTGCATAGCCGATTTGTAATACCGAGAGAATAAAAAAGGGCGTCAAAAGGAACTGTTTTGCCATTGTAATTTTCTATTGATCGAGATATAAAGTGTATTTACCTACTAGATTTAGAAAAACTGAGCGAACGACCAGTTAGATGAGTGGGTTTAAAAAGCACTAATTTTTCCGCAGGCAGAAAGCCGCGCCTTGATTTAAATCTAAAACTTGTCGTGGACTTTCCAATCGCTACTAAAATGTCCAGACTAATCTCAAGATAGCAGGATTCACGGTTTCAAAGAACTGATTTTTGGGTTTTCTTGCAATGGATAGATTCCCACTGCCAATGAACAGATCGATTCCAGTCTTGAAGAGAAAATCGGGATCTTCGCGTTGACGCTGAAAAGATTCAGCAACACTTCAGTTTAACCCTTCGAGGTTCTGAAAAAAACTCAAAGGTGGTCTCCTACCGGAAACAGAGAGTTGCATTTACTTGGTTGAAAACATAAAAACCTGTGACTATCTTTAATCACAGGTTTTTGAAAGATGTCCTACATTCTCACTACCTAGTAACAGATTGTTTCAAGTTCCGATGAAAAATCGGGACGTTCGCGACGAAACGGGGCGGAGGTGCACAACACTCCGATTTAATACCGCTTCGGTTGAAGGAGCTTTGTCAATGCATCAATCTTTTTGCTAAGATCTGAGATAGCCTTGGCATATCTGCTGTCCCACTCTTCGAGTCTTGCGGTGCTCCTGATGGCGACCTCATATTGGATGCCGGGAAGGATCCAAGAGGCATAGCCCGAGAAAGGATCGTTGCAGACATAGAGGGACTTGTACCACTCACCATAATACATGCCTTTGGGATCGATCCAGCTTTTCTCCAAACCGATCAGCCCAGCATTGATTTTCTTAAGATGGCTTGGATGGATGGTTTCCTCGGAAATTGACTGATGAAGCGTCTTTTGATAGCTTTCGGAGCTTGCAGCCAGGGTAGCCAAAGCCGCTTCGACCTGATCAAAACCTGCAAAATTGGGGTCTAGCTCTTTCACATTTTTCACAGCCTGTTCAAAGTGTCCCTTTAGATCCTGCGAATACCTCGGCACGTCGTAGGGGATTACTGCGGCATTGGCCTGACGGATCGCAACCAATCCAAAAACCTGGGCTACAGCACCGCCCATCTTGAAGCTTGGATCAGAAAACTTAGAATAGTAGTGGAAATTATCAGAGTTGGAGTGGTAGGCCGTCGGTCCGCCGGAGCCTCCGCTCAGAGAAGGAATGCCGGCGTGCATGTAGAAGGCGATGTGATCCGATCCGCCACCGAGGTTGCCGATTCTTGGCTCTTCGTTTTTCCCTGCCCAGATTTCAAAGACAGTCTTTGCAGAATCGGGATAGGTCACTTCTTTGGAGGCATCGATGATCAGCTTTTTCAATGTCGGAGCAGCAGAAGCGCCGAAGTTGCGGCCGGAAGCCCCACCGTCAAAGTTCATGTAAGAGATTGCTTTGGCTCCCAATTCTTTTTTCAGATGTTCTACCCATTCAGTGGAACCGATCACGCCTTGCTCTTCGGCATCCCAATGTCCGATGAGGATAGACCTGGAAGGCTTTTGGCCACTTTTGTAAAGATCACCCAATGCTTCCGCAAAGGTCAGCAACATCGCAGTGCCCGAGTTGGGGTCGGTCGCACCAAAGCTCCAGGCATCGTAGTGCGAGCCAAGGATAACCCACTCATCGGGATGGTCTTTGCCCACAAAAGTCCCAACGACATTGTTTGCCCGAATAAATTCCGGCTTCTGGTCCACCATTACGCGGACTTTAAGCTCAGAGCCTCCAGTGACACGGTATTTGAAATCGAATCCGCCTTGCCAAGCCTCAGGAACTTCCGAACCTGTCATTCGGCTAAGAATTTCTTTGGCAGAACCGTAGCCAATCGGGGTCACGGGGATCGTGTGGAACGCCACGTCAGCAGGGTCGTCGCGCTTGACCTTCTTCTTTCCGTCTAGGGGAAGTGCGGGTCTGCCGGGAGTCAATGGATCTCCGGTGAAGTCTAAGGTCAGCATGGATCCTCGCTGGATGGTGGTTTCATTGAAATAGGGGCCTTTCGGATACACCTCGCCTTTGGTATAGCCGGAGTCCTTTGGATCCGTATAGACCACCAAGCCAACCATGCCGTATTGCTCGGCATATTTGGCTTTGTAGCCTCGGAAGTTGCCGCCGTAGCGAGCCACGGCCACTTTGCCTTTCAGATCTACACCCATTTCGGCAAGTTTTTCGAAGTCTTCTCGTGTGCCGTAATTGACATACACGACCTCAGCGGTCACGTCTCCGCTGCCGGAGAAGGCATTGAAACCGAGATGGAGTCTGGGGTCGTTAGAAAAAGGGTCTTCGTCGATTACTCCTTCTTTTTGAGAAAGCGTCATCTGAACGGGAGAGATGATCTGAAGCTCCGATTTGCCGGGGTGATTGGGCAGATAGACATCGTAAGGCCAGACTTTTACTTCCATTCCAGCATCAGACATAATCTTGACCATATAGTCTTTGACCAACTCATTTTCCGGCGTACCAGCGATGTGAGGGTTTTTGGTGAGTTCGGAGAGGTGGCCTTTGAATCGGCTGAACTTGTCGGAGTTCAGGAAATTTTGCTCAAAGATTTTTTCCTCAGCAAACTGAGAGGGGAGAAAGCCGTCCTGCTGCGCAAATGCTCCGATCGAAAAGAGGGAAGCAGCGGTGAGAGAGAGTAGGTGTTTTTTCATTTTAAGGCGGTTGGAAAGTAGGATGCTCGACAAGCTCAGCACCCCATTTTCAGGGCGAAAAAGTTATCGGAGACAATCGAATTATAGCGTTCGAAATCATAAATATCGAACGTTGAATTTCAAACTAAAAAGGCCACGAAATCTTTTTCATGGCCTTTTTTTTAAATTAATTGGCGTTCAGACCAGGAGA
The DNA here is from genome assembly GCF_039523455.1 of Algoriphagus jejuensis. Classification (NCBI taxonomy): domain Bacteria; kingdom Pseudomonadati; phylum Bacteroidota; class Cytophagia; order Cytophagales; family Cyclobacteriaceae; genus Algoriphagus; species Algoriphagus jejuensis. Next base: position 49,721 of record NZ_BAAAFI010000001.1, read on the forward strand.
TCGTTCGAGGAACTCCTGATACAATCGGATGTGTCTGTTGGACATCGGAATCATGTACCCGTCGATAAAGACGTGGATGATTTGCGACTTGGTTTCTAAGGGATCACCGGTCGAGATGACCAAGTTGGCGCGCTTCCCTGCTTCGACCGAACCGTACTGGTCCGCGATACCGAAGATCTCGGCAGGGTTGATGGTGATGGCTTTGAGCGCTTCCTCTTTGCCGAGACCATAAGCTGCCGCAAAAGCAGCGTGGAAAGGCAGGTTGCGCACGTTTTCCTCTTCGTCTGTACGAATGGCAACTTTCACCCCTGCTTTAGCCATCTTACCGGCGTTGGCATATGGAGTGTCATAGCGGTCAGACTGGCGAGTTGGAAGTTCCTGCACCGGACCGGTGATCACGGGGATTCCGGCTTTGGCGATCTCGTCTGCCACTCTCCATCCTTCGGCGACACCGGAGAAGATCACCTTGATGTCTTTGTCTGCTACCCATTTGATTGCACTTTGGATATCAGAAGCGGCGTCCACAACGATGAGCAGGGGAAGTTCTCCAGACACCGCCTTAGACAGCTGATCCATCTCAGGATAATACTGGAGTTCTGCGCCGGCCTTTTTCAAGCTTAGATAGTTTTTGGCATTGTCCCAGACTTCGTTTGCCTCTTTGATCGCTTTTTCGGAGTCTTTTTTGACATCTTCGTCAGACCTGCGATCAAATCTACCTCTTCGCCCGGAACTCGGGAAGTTCATGACGATGGCCTTGAAGCCGCCGTACATCTGATCGGGTGTGTACCCGTTGAGGTTGATCAGCGCTGCTGTGCCGGGGAAAAGTCCGCCGGTAGGGACCGTCAATACGGTAGTCACACCAGAAACGCGGGTGACTCCGATGGCTTCCGCGTTGGGATTGACCGTAGTCAACGCCTGCATGTTTGGTGTGACGTCGCCGATTTCGGCATAGTCGACTGTCTCGGCTACGGAACTGACCTCAACCAAGCCGAGGCGGGTTCCGCCGTCGATCATTCCCGGGTAGATAAACTTGCCAGTGCAGTCGATGACTTCGGCGCCGTCAGCACTGATGTCGGTGCCGACCTGGGAGATTTTTCCGTTTTCAACCAAGACAGAGGCATTGGTCAGGGTTCCCTTGGTGACAGTCACCACGGTAGCATTTTGTAAAAGAAATTTTCCTGTGCGAGGCTTCACAAATTCCCCGTCGATCTGTGCCATCACTGCCACTGGTAGCAGGGCTAGGAGCGAGGCGCAAAAGGTTTTTAAAATTCTGTTCATGATAGGATTGAATTTTCGGGGTGATTAAAGTATTTCTTCGAAGAAAGCTCCCTGGAAAGCCTCAAAATAGGCATCTACATCCTGAAGGCACTGATGATCATCCTCTGCATGCAGGAATATTGGCTCGACCATCTCGGTCGCGCTGACAAACTGGCGCTGATCGTCTTGGTCGGCTTTAATGTCAAAATACTTCACACCATCCACAAAGGTCATCTGAGGTACCGCATAGGAAGAAAGTGGATGCCCTTCGAAGATCACCAAGTCCGCCTGCTTGCCAACTTCAATAGAACCGACTTTGTCGTCGATGCCCAATTGTTTGGCTGGGTTAATCGTAATCATAGACAAGGCTTCGTCATCAGTCAACCCCCCATAGCGCTGCGTCTTGGCAGCTTCATGGTAGAGGTGGCGGATCAATTCAGCCGAGTCGGAGTTGATCGAAGTGATCACGCCGTTGCGCTGAAGGATAGCGGCGTTGAAGGCAGTAGAGTAATATACCTCCATCTTATATGCCCACCAATCTGCAAAGACAGAAGCGCCCATGGTGTATTCGGCGATTTCCGGAGCTACTTTGAATCCTTCATTCGTATGCTGGAAGACCAGTTTGGTGATTCCAAAATCCTTGGCCACGTTGATCAGCATGTAGATCTCATCTGCTCGATACGAGTGGCAGTGGATGATGATCTTGCCGTCTAGGATATCAGCAAGGGTTTTCAGCCGGTCGTTGTAAACTGGCGGCGAGGTAGTGTTGCCTTTTTGCCCTTTGGCACTGTTGTAGCCTGCCCAAGCTTTTTTGTATTGGAGTGCTTCGCTAAATCCGTTTCTTAGCACAGCTTCCACACCCATTCTTGTGCGTGGTTGGATGTTGTTGCCTCGACCATGTACTCGGGTAGGATTTTCTCCCAAAGCAAACTTGATCGTACGCGGAGCGTCCTGCATGATGATGTCCGCAGGATCCGTAGATCCCCAACGATGTTTTAGCGTGGCATTTTGTCCACCAACTACGTTGGCGGATCCGTGCATGGCGTGTGAGATCGTCACACCACCGGCTAGAGCGCGGTAGAGTCCTATCTCAAAAGGATTGACCACGTCTTTCATTCTGACTTCGGCGACGATAGGAGCGGAGGCTTCGTTGACGACGTCGAGTGCGACGTGGGAGTGAGCATCAATGATACCGGGCATCAGAAATTTGCCGGTGCCGTCGATCGTTTCAACACCAGATGGTGCCTTCAGATTTTGTCCTACCTGCTTGATGATTCCGTCCTGGACCAGGACATCTGAATTTTCCAGATTGCCCTTGGTCACGGTGAGTACCGTGGCGTTTTTTATCAGTACGCTGCCTTTTGGTGTCTGTGCTTGGGAATAATTCAACCCCATTCCCAACAAAGCAGCAAGTATAATTTTGAGCTTTTTCATGTTTTTAGAAGGTTAGGCTTGGAGTGGTGAGTTTGGCAGACATCGGAAATGAACCGAACTGAGCGACAGACATGGTTCCGTCCATCTCCTTTCCGGAGATTTCTCCAGAAATGGTGACAGTTAGGGTATTTCCGCCTGCATTCACTTCAAATTCAAAGGTGAGTGTCTTACCGTTCAATGACACATTTTTGATGGGAGTACTTATTTTGCCTCCGCCGGAAGGATCGTCATAGGAAATAGTGCCGGAGTAGTCATCGCCCTCTTTGGTAATAGTAATCTCTCCGCCAGAGGAGCCAGCCGGAGTTTCGGAAGTATATTCCCAGACGCCATCTACTTTCACCGCACCGTTATCGGACTTGCCATTTTCCTTGGCAGTCTTTTTCTTAATCTCGTAATCAAATACATAACCGTCGGCGACGACATGCTTGATCTGAGCAGATTCTTTGAAGATAGAGTCAGTGCTAATTACGAAATTGGCCATCTTGCCCTTTTCGATTGTGCCCGCCACCCTGCTAATTCCAAGGATTTGAGCAGGATTTGTGGTCAAAGCAGCCAATGCTGCTTTTTCGCTCAGTCCGTTTTTGATCATGGCTTGAACGGCTTTTAAGGCGTCACCCGGTTTGGTATCTGCGGTAGAGAATCCAAAGGAGATTCCCGCTTTTTCCAAAAGAGATGCCTGGGCGAGTGCTTTTTCGTAGGCTTCCTTCACCCGATCGTATTGGGCCTTGGTAGCCACCGAAGCGCTGTCGGCCTTTTGGCTTTTTATTGCCTTGTCGTCAGGTACTTGCAGTTTGATTAAGACCGGCACTCCAGTGCTTTTGAGCAAGTCAACTACGGTTTCATAGTTTTCCAGTCCGGTGAGAATCAGCTTGAAGCCCAGTTCTTTTTGAAGAGAGATGGCTCTTCTCGCTTCCAGATCTGACTCGACGGTAAAGATGACCGGGATTTGTTTTTGTACTACTGCGGCCATGCCGGTCTGCGTAGGAGTCATTTCCGGTCGGGATACGCCTGCAGTGGACGCATACAGCTTGGAGTGATCGAGTGCCAGTGTGGTGTTCTGATAGACGTCTCGGAACTTGGCCATCACGCCGACTGCAGTGGCGGGATACATGCCCCGTGACCCTTTGAAGTTTGCAGCCAGGGCGGTGTTTTCCAGTAGCACATTGACCGAGCGGTCGTTGCCCAATACCATAATGGAGGCCTTGCCTGGGATCATTCCCCCATCAGGCAAGACTTGGCTAATGGTGAATCCTGCCTTTCTCCAGTCGTCGACCTGATTGCCGCTGATAGAAAATTGGTCAGACGCTGACCGCCAGGGCGTGATGCCGGCGATCTCATCCGATGGCGCTGATGATACAAAATCCTTGGGTCTCTCCAAGTCCTTTGGTTTGGTGATTCCGGTCAGACCGGCTCCGTCGATGAATCCGGGATAGACATAGAGGGAGTCTCCGGGGATAAGTTGTGCTTCCTTGGGGAGCTGGACGTTGGCTCCTATACCAAGGATTACGCCGTCCCGGAACAGCACACTGCCTTTGGTTGCCTGCTGTCCAGGAGATGCGAAAATCGTGGCGTTGGTGATTGCGTAGGTTTCGGTTACTCTCCGCTTTCCGGTTGGGTCACTTTGAGCCCATGCGGTCTGCGCGAGAATACCAGTCATGAGCAAACCGGCCATTCCTGCTTTCAGAAATTGTCTTTTCATTCGATTAGTGGTTATTCTTCAATGAGCAAGCTACTAAAAGGAGACCCACCGTTGGGAATGTATTATTTTTGAGAAACTATTTTTTTGATCAATGGTCAGGAATCGCAGTCAAACTGCTTTTTAGTGCATACTATATACAATTGTAGTGGAAAGCGCCTTTTATGAACGGTTACGTGCGTTTGCAATCTATACTTTGATGCTATCTTTAAGTTCGCGTTAAGCCGCTTCTATGAAAAAAATTCTCATTATCGAGGACGATTTGCTTATTTCCAGTTTAGTTCAATTTAGGTTGAAAAAAGACGGATATGAAACGCACCTAGTCTGCGACGGCAACGAGGGGATTCTTGCGATTGATGCTCTTAACCCTGATCTGATTATCACTGACGTGATGATGCCATTTCGTAGTGGAATTGAAATCATCCACCACGCCAAGCAGTCTCAGCCCAATACTCCGATTATAGTTCTGAGTTCGCTTGGTGAAGAAGAGCAGGTGGTACTGGAAGCTTTTAATATGGGAGTGGCGGATTTTATCCCCAAACCATTTAATCCCAATGAGCTGGCTATCAGGGTCAAGCGAATACTCAAATAGAGTGCAATGATTAGGATTTTTTGCTGGACAATCGTTGGTCTTTTACTTTTTTTGCCTGGGTGGATTCAAGCACAAGAAGACTTTATTCCTGAGGATTCAGTGGAGTTTCGGGATTTCTTGATTTTGCAGAAAGAAGTGACCGGGCTTGGCTATCGGTTTTTTATTCCTGAGGCGCAGCTTCCGGACTCTTTGCACGTGGATTCGCTCTTTCAGTTTAGCCAGACTGTTTCAGGCTTTGAATCCAGATACTTCGTTGATTTTACCAAAGCAAAAGAGCTGGAAAACACACTCATCAACAAGGGTGTAAGCTACAGACTAGATTATATCGTTTTGTCAGAGGTTGTTTCAACCAGTGCTGCCCAAGAATATTTGGTCGATCTGGTCAGAGATGCAGACTACCCGATCAAGCGAGGGGAACTGAAGCCAACCGAGGACTTCGTGTCTCTTGCATCCCAAACCCCATATTCTCCGACTAAGCAGTTCAAGTTGAAGTTCCTTTCTGATTATCGGCTGTTTGTAGTGACTGTCATGATCATCTTTTTCTTTCTGGTGGCTTCGATCATGATAGTCAGCATGTTGAGTATGAAGGCGGGGAAAAACAAAAGAGAAAACCTGCAAAAAGAATATGGAAAGCGAATCATTGCCCCATTGACTTCATTGCTTTTTGAAAAAGAACTACACGAAATCCAAGAGATGGAACTAGAAGAAATCCATTCTTTTTTCCCAAAAAACCTGCTTGCAAGACCGATGTATCAGCACGTCCTAATTGACAACATCATCGGTCTGAATAAAAAAATGAAGGGTGATTTTAAGGAAAAACTTAAGGCGCTTTACAAAAAACTGGGGCTGGATAAGATCTCTATCAAAACCCTGCATCACAAAAAATGGGACCGTGCAACGATGGCTTTGGTGCAAATCAACGAAATGGACTTGGTGGAAGCGTTGCCTGAGGTGAAAAAATTCACCAATTCTACGAACTTTCATGTTCGCTCCATGGCCGTAGCGACGCTGCTCAATCTATCTGAGAAAGTAGATTTGATTTTCCTTAGAGACCAGACGTATCCGCTTTCGCTTTGGCAGCAGATGAACTATCTGAGAATCATTCGGTTTGTCGGCTCGCAGAAAGGCTTGAAACTCGAAATTCTGTTTGATTCCAAAAATCAAAGTATTCGGATTTTCGGAATCAAGCTGGTGAGGATCTTGGGAAGGGTAGATTTGATCGAAAAACTTGCAGGCATTGCGGGGGGTGTTTCGGAAGAGGAAAAGGAAGAGATCTTGGAAACCTACGCCGCCTTGGGTGCTTATATGGAAACTGCGTTCATCAATGATTGCCTTAAGTCTTCAAATCGAGCCCTTTCGTTGGCTGCTGCGAAGGCTGCTGCTGTGGTTGGAGATTCGGGTTCTGCGGATATTTTAGTTGATTTGATCGGCGCAGAAACTGTTTTCCGAAAGAAGCATAGCTATCTAAAAAGCTTGTATGGTGTTGACAAGGATAAATTTGCAGAGGTTACTTTGAACAATGCCAATCCTGAGATGCTAGAACTTAGGAATCACATTTTAGACCCGATGTTGCAAAATGTATAGTTTTCTGTTTTATACCATTCTGGAGGTGTTTGGGCTGATATTTCTCATTCTCAGCTTTTCAGTGATTGCAATCTATTTGATACTGATGGCGTTGAGCGCTCTTGAGATGCGGGACTTTCTCCGTAAAAACAGGTTTGCTGACTATGGCGACATCGTTACTTCTCCCATTGCCCCCGGCGTCTCTATCCTTGCTCCGGCTTACAATGAAGGCCAGAATATCGTACAAAATGTGCAGAGCTTGCTTTCTCTCCACTATGGGAAGTTTGAGGTGATCCTCATCAATGATGGATCCAAGGACGATACACTGCAGAAATTGATCGAGTCTTTTAAGATGGAGAAAACCAGCTATGCATATCATCCCGAGATTGAAACCAAAGCGGTGAGGGGGATTTATAGATCCAAAAACATGTCCTATCGCCGTCTGACCGTGATCGACAAGGAGAATGGCGGGAAGGCGGATGCGCTCAACACGGGAATAAATATTGCTTCCTTGGAAATTTTGGCTTGCATCGATGTGGACTGTATCCTTTCGAGTGAGTCAATCTCCAGAATGGTACGACCGTTTATGGAAGAAACCAACAAAAAGGTAATTGCGGTCGGTGGCGTAATTGGTATTGCCAACAACTGCGATGTCCAAGACGGAACGGTGACGAAATACAGGGTTCCAGAGACTACATTGGGTAAATTTCAGGTGATCGAATATCTCCGGGCATTTCTCATGGGTCGTATGGCTTGGTCTAGAATCAATGGATTGATGTTGATTTCAGGGGCATTTGGATTTTTCAGAAAGGATCTTGTCAGAGAGGTAGGGGGGTATTTTCCGAAGACTGTTGGTGAGGATATGGAACTGATCGTGAGGATGAGGCGATTCATGGATGAGAAAAAGATCCCGTATAAAGTCGGCTTTGTTCCAGATCCACTTTGTTGGACAGAAGTTCCCGAAACCGAAGACGTTCTTTCGCGTCAGCGCAACCGATGGATGAGAGGCACGATTGAAACTTTGCAGTTGCATCAAGCCTTGCGACTCAATCCTAAATATGGAATATTAGGAATGCTTTCCTATCCGTTTTGGTCTGTTTTCGAAAAATCAGCTCCGATCTTGGAGACAGCGGGTATTGTCTACACGGCAATTCTGCTGGTGATCGGAGACTTCAGTACGGTGTACTTCGTAGCCCTATTGTTGATGATGTACTTGCTATCGCTCTTGGTTTCCTCCTTCAGCGTACTCTATGAACAAATCGCCTTTAATCGATACAAAGATAAAAACGACCTGAGAAAACTGATTTGGATCATTATCACAGAGCCGTTCGTCATTCACCCCAAGGTCGTCTTTTGGGGACTGATGGGACACATCGACTTTATCAAGGGAAAAGGGGGATGGGGATCTATGATTCGAACGGGTTTCAAAAAAGCCGAGGATAGAAAAAATTTAGCTGAACAAACAACCACATGATCAGAAAGATCTTTTTGACGGGAATAGCCGCGTTTTTGATAGTGATTTCCATGAAGGCCCAAGATTCATTTGACCCGGATGAACTTTTGGTTCAAGCAAGGGACTTGATATTTGATGACCAGTATTTGGAAGGTAGAAAGATCGCTTTCCGCGCTTTGGACAAATATCCCAACTATGCCGATATCTTGATTTTGGTGGGAAGAAGCTATGCCTGGGAAGGAAAAAATGACTCAGCAAGTATTTACCTGGAGCGGGCGATAGTAGCCTCTCCTGGCTATGCAGATGGCTATGTAGCGTACATGGATAACCTTTTTTGGTCGGAAAATCTATCCAAAGCGGATGAAATACTTGCTCGAGCAAAATCGAACTTAGGCAGTCCAACTCCGGATGAAATCATCTACCGCGAATCCCGGTTGCTGTACTATCGCGACCAGTACAATGAGGCCTATGATCTGGTAGAGCCACTTTTTGACAAAGGTTTCAATCAAGAGGGGATGCTCGGCTATATGAGAAATCTTGAGCGCTTGATGATGGTAAATGCGGTGGGTGCAACCTATGACTATGATACCTTCATGGGAGACATAGATTCCTGGCATACCTGGTCAGTATATGGTAGAACAAGGACAAAGCTAACGGGAGCATTGATCGCGAGAGTAACTCAGTCTCTGAGGTATGACGGTTTTGGGACTTTGGTTGAGTTGGATGCTTACCCCTCCATCGGAGAAAACGGCTATGCCTATCTTAATATTGGTGGGTCGGGCGCTTCCTTTTTCCCAAAGTTGAGAGTCGGCGCATCCTACTACCACAACTTGGAAAAAGCATGGGAGGTCGAAGCAGGTTACCGATACCTCGGATTCTCGAGTGCAACTCACATCATCACGGGATCAGTGGGCAAGTATATAGCCAACTGGTGGCTGAACATGAGGGTTAATGTGATTCCGGATGATACTGGCACGAGTACTTCCGGCCAGTTTACGGCGAGATACTACTTCAAGACTGCGGAAGACTTCTTCAGCCTGCAGTTGAGCTCAGGGGTCTCTCCGGATGAAGAGACGAGGGATCAGTCTCAGTTGCTCAATTCCTATCGGGCTAGGGTAGGTTATCAGCAGCTGATCTCTCCAAAATTTATGATCTACGGATACACCGGCTATAGCAGGGATGAACTAAGCACGGACAATTACAGAAACAACATCAATCTTTCCCTTGGATTTGAATACCGATTCTAGGCTGAGTTAATCCATGAAAGAGGAACTGAAAATCTATCTCTATCGGCTGTGGCCTGTTATCGTTTTGGTGATAGGGTTGCCACTTTTGAGCTTTGTCATCTGGTTGCTGATTCCCGCCAAGTCACTTGATATTTTGGTCATAGACAAAACAGTCAAAGATAATTCCTATCGGGAGCATGCTGGTCTTTTTTGGACCTTGGATCATTTGAAATATAGAAGGTCGTCCGGTGAGGCTTATTCCGCTGACCAAGATTACCTTGGGTTTTTTCCAAATGGAAAGGCTGATTTTGGTGTTGTCAAAGACCTGACAAGCAGGTCGGATCAGGAGATCGGAGAACTTGTCTCCCGGACCAACCTCATCTATCTGGCGGATACCTATGGAGTCTATGAGGGCAATTTTGAGCAAACTGCCAAAGACGAAATGAGTAAGAAGGTCTATGGGGGCATGAACAGTTCGGATCTTAGATTGGTCAAGATGGCAATTGAGCAGGGAAAAAATGTCGTGGCTGAGTTCAACTCCATCGCATCGCCCACTTCGCCGTTGATCCGGACGGAGTTTGAAAATCTCATGGGTGTGAAGTGGACAGGCTGGATCGGTCGATACTTTGATGAACTGGATACAGCCATTAACAGGGATATTCCCACCTGGATGATTCGGCAATATCAACGTCAGCACGAGACATGGAATTTGGTTGGCCCAGGATTGATTTTTATCAAAGAAAGCGGTGAGATAGAAGCTTTTGTTTACCAGAAAGAGTATGACAACCAAGTGCCTCTGATCCGAACTCAAAAGATGAACAAGCTTGGGTTTCACCTTCCTGAAGTTGTTCCCTACCCGGATTGGTTTGACATCATGATGATCGAGCGGGAATACGAGGTGATCTCCTATTACGACATCAACCCTACGGCTGAAGGCGTTCAAAAACTTAGAAGTATGGGATTGCCCCGATTTTTTCCGGCAGCAGTAGTTCGCAAACTTGGGGAGGGCAGCCAATATTATTTTTCAGGCGATTTTTCGGATATGGAAGGAACGTTTGGTGCAGCTCATTTTTTTGGTTTACCGGTGCTATGGAGAGGGCTGTACGTCGCGTCAGACTATACAGATAGACAAAGTTTCTACTGGAACTATTACTATCCTCTGATCAGTCAGGTGTTGGAGAAGGTTGGTGAGGAATGAAGTGATCTCAATAGTTGGTGATGATTGCCGCTGTTAAGGTACTTTCAGCTTCAATCTTCTTGCTTTTTATGTTTTTATAGGCTACTGATCCTTTTTGACTTATAGACTCTTAGGTGCGAAGAATTTCCTGAATTCGCCAACCAAAAAGGCGATGAAACCTGATATTCCAGTGACCACAGCTTGGATTTCGGTGAAAAACGATCGTTCGAAATATCCGATCAAAGCTATCGCAACGATCAGAAACGAGATGATTGCCCATTGGATGTTACCGGAATTGCTGAACTTTTTTCGGAAGGTTTTTATTTCAGCCAGTTGATCTCTGGAGATGTTGGACAAGATGAAATAGCGAAATGTCTTGCTGAACAATTGCAGATTGCCACCCAATTCATGTTTGGTGATTATCCCTTTTTGGAAAAGTTCGACAACCTCATCGTGATTTTTGTAACTGAAAAAACCTTCTTTGGCGTAAGAATAGCAGACGTTTTTCTCCTCCAGACTAAGCTCTACCCAAATATTGTAGAAATAGGCCTTCCCATACCGCTGGATTAATAGACGGGCATTTGGATCTTCTTGGTTTTTATTCAGCATACCCTGTTTGAAAAAATACTGCTCGACCTCGACTTCGTCAAATCTGTCACCAGTGGGGAGAGGAACCGAAATATTGTTGGGCCTAAGGGGTACGAATTCAAAATAAAATCCGCTCATTAATTCCGAGAATCTCATCTTTGCCGATTCGTTGGGCATTTTTGAAAAGAGCGTTTTCCAATTACTACCCGAACTAATAATCAGGTGTATGGAACTTGTGAGCTGCAGAAGGGCCGGGATTTTTTCCAAGAAAGCGTTTATGGCATCCGGAGTGGTGAGATCTAGCGTGTGGACGTCCTCTATCAGCAAGGCTTTTCTACGTTTCAGTTGGCCTTCGGTAGGCAGGATTAAACCTGAATTGGCGCAATCGACGATTTCAAGTTGATCTTTTTCCAGTTGGAATTCGGAATATACCCAATGTCGGTTTACGAGACTGTCACAGCCACATAGAAAAAGCCGGAGGCCGCCGCTTGAACTTAATTCTGATTGAATGATACTTCCCAAAGAATTTGTTTCCCGGATATTGAAATCCATCCAGAAAAGCTGCCTGGTCAAAAGGCGGGTGACTCTCCATAACGCTATAATTCCCAGGACTGAAAAAATACCGACAAGCGATAGTGCGGCAAAAGGAAGCTCAACCAGCTCTTTTTTAATTCCCACGTTCACATTTCGTAATGCGTTGTTCATTACTTCAGTTCTCGGGTAAATATAAGTTTCAAACTGATGATCGGGTGAATCTACTGTCCCTTCAAACAAGTTAGATCGGTTTCTTTGAAACGAGGTGATTTCATGTTCTTCAGTACTTTCAATAGTGGTTTCCAACGTGTTCTCCCAAATTTTTTCCTCCAGTCTAAAGACCGCATTGCTAATAAAATAGCCTGGGAGAAAGCCCAAACACAAAAACCAAATCAGAATAAAAAGCTGAAAGTGATGAGATTTTCGCTTAGAAGTTGACTTTGCTCTGTAGCGCAAAAAATAAAGCGCAATTGAAATTGCCAATAACATAGCTAGCCCATTGAAAAGCAGAATTTGTGCGAGGCTAGCGGTTTTTAAAAGCATTAGTGCTATCCAAACTATCAACATAACCGTCAGAGCTATCAATACGCCGTCAAAATTCCGTGATTTATGTTCCCGGAAAAGAAGCCACCAGAATGAGTGTTTTGTCCAATTGTATTTTTTCTTTAAGAAAAGAGATGGGAGGTATAAACAGAAGGAGACAATGATCAGATACAAGGCGACTAGGATCAAACTCACCATGGAACTTAGCCCAGCCTTTAAATGATACACGTTGGGATCTACCAGATAGATAAACCAAAAGGTTTTTTCTTGGTTTTCTAGTTTCACAGGGCTTATCAAGGCCCTATATTGGTGGCCGTTTATTCTAAGGGGCAAATCCCAAGTCTCCTCGTTGTTTTTACTATTACCATAATTGACCAAAGTTTCAAAAACTTCCCAGTCGTCGGTTTTCAAAACCGATTGAAGCTGTGTAAACGGGATCTCAAACTTGTTGCTAGCATGGATTACTTCCCCATCTTCTTTGACTAAAAGATAGCTTCGATTAGAATCCAAAGGCAGGTGATTCAAGGTAAAAGACATTGCCCTTACTCGTTTGTCTCCGGAATCCCATACACTCATTATATTCCGAGGTATCCCGTCTAGCTGCGAGAATATCCTTTCTACAAAAAAATCGGAAAGATTGTTAACGTTTTCGAAATGCTTGAAATAGTTTCGGTGGCGTACCGAGATATAGGAATAGTCGCGGTCGTTTTCGCTGCAGGAGAGACAAGCTCCTATTCTATAGTGGCTCAATGTTCCTCTTCTATCATCCGGTATTCTTGTATCGCTAGCATCAGTTATGAAACTAACGAATGTATAAGCTGTAAAAATCTCGTTTACCGAATGCGGGACTTGGTATCTGTTATGCGTGTGATTGAATTGATCGCTCCTTAGGTATAAAAGCATTGAATCCAAGTCGTTTTTTAATTCCGTTCTTATTTTTAGTTCGTAACTGCGCTCCCTATCTACAGGACTACCCAAATGAATAAAGTACGCACAGCTCCAGCCACCAATAATCATAAGAATGAGGAATGAAAAACCAATCTTGGTCATCCTACTTTGGGTCAGGACATCCCCCTTGTCCATACTGACAAAAGATAAAACTGGAGTCAGAATGAGGAGGAGAACCAATGCTAAGCCCAAAATGGTCAGCATCGTGAAGTCGATCTTGTAGGCGGCTTTCTCTAAGTCCTCCCGATCCTTAAGTCCCAATACCCAAATTTTCTGGTTGTCTTCTACTAAGGGAGTCAGATAAACTAGATAGGGGGTTGAATTGAGGTGGATTTCAGACTTTTCACCGTCAGAAAATCGCACACTGGTAGAATCTAAGCCTCCTTTGAAATTGAACCCTTTCAAGTTTTCCGGATAGAGAACCTCGCCGCTTTCGTCTGTGAGGACCAGCTTGTCAAAAAATGTATTGTGGCCTACAAATTCTCTCACGATGGATTCGTAAGAGACGCTAGAAGCAAGGTTTACGTTCTTGATTTCAGAAATATTGCCGCTAGTCTTTATTCCGAGGCTATCAAGCGCCTTTTTGTAGTATTTTTTCTCAATTAAATCACTGCAAATATCAATAAAGGAAAATCCACTCAGGGTAATTGATTCCGAAAAAACAATCGTGGGGACAGTGTCAGTTTCACAATGAAACTTGAATTTGTTTTTGCTCTTGACAGTGTTGGATACATTGTCGCTTTTGATCGCGTTGGAAAGGCGCGACCATTTGTCGCTTCCGTCGTTGCCGATGTCCAACACCGCGCGATACCTTATGAAACTTCTGATTTCCCAGCGCAAATCACTTATGGACTTTTTTAGGGCATCCCGCATCATCAGTAAATTTCGAGAAGCCTGAAGATCAAGTTCTTCCCGGTTTCTTTTGGATTGAGCAAAGAGGTAAGCGGCCATAGATCCTAACAGCAACATTCCGATAATCCATATGACCAATCCTTTCCGATCCATGGTTTAGCGGGTTAGTTGGTGGTGGCCTTTGACAGAATCCTTGCTTGCCCACATTTTCAAGTTGAAAAACAGCGTTCTGCTAGTCCAAACTAAAATCTGGACTTTTTGCGTATGCCCAAGCATTTCCGCGGTGATGGCTCCCGCTGGACCAGCTTCAGCTAAACACAACCTAAAATGAAATTCCACTTGCCATTTCATTTTCGAAACAAAAAATAAATGAAGTAAAAAATATATAAGGACTATATAATGTAATATATAGATAAATAAATGCATATGAAATAAATATGCTAAAAAGAATTCGCCTTGTGTTGAAAAATTAAATGCCTCCTAAAAAATATTTAGTTTGTTAAAAAAGTAAGATTACAGCAGAAGACAAGCATGGCCTCAAAGCTTGGACAACTTGGCCTTATATATCGTTATTATTAGTTCCTCAAGGATTTTGTATTCCTATACCTATTCTGTTTTTGGAAATGAGTTGTGGTATTGAATTCCCATTTTGAACTCACAGAATCAATGGGAGTGGGTTAATACGGATTTGAAAAAGTGTCGCTAATCGAACAAAGAATAAGGCTTACTGACTACTTTTTACCGGTAGCAGTTTGCCGGTCTGAACCATGTAGCTGTTTTTGTTTTTGAATTCCTCAAACTCCCCATTCAGCTGATTTAAAACATTCCCATCGTCGATCGGATCGATATTCAGGCCGTCAGAGATCAGGAAAACCTGTCCATCAGAGAGGAAGTATTCTCCGTGAATGTATTCCATCAATTGGTTCTTGTTTCTCATCAGCGGCATGGCGATCAGAGATTGGAAATTTCGGGCGGTGTCCAACACTTGTCCCTGCCAGATAACTTCCTCTGGAAGGGTAAGCAATTTTTGGTTTTCAAGCAGCGCAAGGAGAGAAGGCGTGATTTCATAATGGCTGGTCACTCCCTTGAAATAATCTCCGCGCTTGAGCATTGGGGAATAGATCATCAAGGGAACATGAAAACGATCCAGTCTCGATGCCATGGGGATCTCGGGAAGCCGGTGATCTCCTGTGATGACGAAGATGGTATTGGCAAACTCCGGCCGCTTCCTATATTCCTCGAAAAACAATTTGACAGCGTCATCTGCGTACAATACTGTCATGTAGATGTCTTCGTAGGCAAGGTGCTCCTGTATTTGATCTGACCCTAGTTGAAGGTACTTCCTTAGGTGATCCATCAACTTTTGTTGATAGGCTTCTCTTTCCGGCACTAGATAGGGATCATGGGAGGTCAGTGTCTGGAATATCCTCACCTGTGGAGCATTTCTTGGTACCGGCAGTGTTTCAATCCCGTAGGTCATTAGATCCTTGTCCGTGTATCCCCAAGAGAATCCGCTGTTGGTAGGAGCTTTTATAAAATGTGCGGGGAAGCTGGACTCATCGATGATCTGATCCATTCCCTGGTAGTTGAGGAAACCCGCTTCATTGTCAAAATTAGAATCGGTTCCGATAAAAAACCGGGTCTCATAGCCGTTTTCTCTCAAGACACTCAGTAGTGAATTGTGATAGGGATATTCCTGATTCAATTCAAGAAACCCCTTTTCACCGAAAGGAAGTCCTCCGAAAACTGCCGGAAGCAAGCCGAAAGTCCTACCGGTAGACGACAGCGCGTTGGTCCAGACCAGACTGTGCTGCTCCAGAGAGTCTAAGAAGGGAGTGAAGCTTCCCAGATAAGCGTCCTTTCCAGAATAGGCTTTGCCGAAGCTCTCCATCAATAGAAAGACGATGTCAGGCGCCTGAGTTAAACTGTCGAAAAAAGGGCTCAATACATCCGGGTAGTCATTTTTATGCAGAAAGGGATATTCATCATTGGTATATTCCTTTTGGACCTGTAGGTCTTCGTTGGTGCCTCGGAGATAAAAATCAAAGTAAAATTCTCCTCCATACATCACGTGCTCAAACGCTTGCTCTGCCAAAAAGCGGGACTTGTTTAGCTGTATATTATTTCTCGTTTCATTCACCTCTGAATCCCTCTTAGATGGCCAAAAGGTAACCACCAGGAGCGCTGCGAAATGAACCGATGTCATGATCAGGAGAGTTTTCAATCGAAAGTTGAAAAATCGAGTTCCTAGAAACAGCAGTCCGAAAATGAAAAGCACCAGGATCGACATTAGACCTATAGTTATTGAATTGAGCTGGCCTGAAGCTGAAATTGTACGGAACAAGTCAGCGGAACTGTAGGCAAAAAGATCCTTTCCCAGCGGAACCAGTGTTTTCATAAAATAAAAAACCAGCCCCAGGTGGAGTAGGATAAAAACGGTTAATGTCACCTGGAGCAGGATCCTGGCGATTTTGGAGGAAAAAAGACTAAGAATGAAATGGAGTATAAATAGCAGTCCCAAAAAATAAAGTACCCATCCCAAATCACGAAACAAACTAAATCCAAACACTTCCCAAGGGGAAAAATCCAGTACGTGAGTACGAAAGACCAAGATGATTTCAAAAATTCGGGAAAGGATCATCAACCCCATAAAAACCAAGGACATGCCCCAAAAATTTCTAAAGATTGTCTGTAGACGAAGGGGTAAAGTCGAACGGATTTCAGCCTTTAGGGCCATAGTATGCTGGTAAGTTTTTGACGCGTGATCGAAAATTAAGTCAAAATCGGGTATCTTCCACGGTCATTTTCACTTTATGAGTAAATCGAATTTGTTATTGGAGCTCTACTCCAATTTGAGTACAACCGGAGCACTTACCTTTAGCTCTAAGGCGCTGGTGAATAAAATGCTCACCTACACCGACATAGAGCACGCAAAGCTGATCGTCGAACTGGGCGGGGGAGATGGAAGCATTTCGCAAGGCATTATCGAGCGACTGTCTCCTGAGGGGGAGTTGCTCATCTTCGAGATCAACCAGTCTTTTTGTCACTCGATGAGAAAACAGTTTCCTCAAGCCAATATTAAGATCATCTGTGATTCTGCGGAAAACATCGACAAATATCTCGGCGGCAGAAAAGCCGATTACATCGTCTCGTCTCTCCCTTTTATCATTTTACCTAAATTAGTCACCGATAAGATACTCATCAAGAGTAGAGATGCGCTTGCGCCCAAAGGAAAAATGGTCATTATGACTTATTCTTATCATCTTAAGAAGCTTTTCAAAAAATTCTTTTCCCACATGGAGGTTAAGTTTACTTTTAGGAATTTGCCGCCGGCCTTTGTGATGATCTGCCACTAAATCCCCTGCCATGGAGGTTCTTCGCACCGCGATTCTTGACTTTTGCAGGAGGAGACACGGGCGGGCAGTTCGTCCAAGCGACGTCTTAAAGCAAATGTTTCCCCAGGATTGGGAGCTTTTCACCGAGGACATTCGAGTCGTAATGAAGGAGATGCATCAGGAAAACTTGATCGACCTCATTCCGAACGAAAATCAGAAAGAAACTGTGGATCAGCGCTTGATTATCTTATTTGCTAAACCAAAATAGCCTGGCACTTGTTAGCCCAAAAAATCTCGCTATGAACAACGAAAAGAATCTTCCCCAAACGCCAGTGGAAATCCCCGAGGGATTGGAATTGATCAGCCTGGGAGCAGGATGCTTCTGGTGTACTGAGGCGGTCTTTCAGCGACTGGAAGGAGTAGAGAAAGTGGTCTCTGGTTACGCTGGAGGTATCGTTGAATCTCCCAGCTACAAACAGATTTGTACGGGGACCACGGGACATGCAGAAGTGATCCATGTGTATTTTGATCCGAAGAAAGTAAGCTTGGAAAGTCTGTTGGAGGTTTTCTGGGCGACTCACGATCCGACTACGCTCAACCGACAGGGTGGGGATTCCGGTCCTCAGTACCGTTCGGCGATATTTTACTTCAATGAAAAGCAAAAAGAAACAGCCGAGCAAATGAAAGCGGAACTGGATCGGTCCGGGGTGTTTGATTCCCCGATCGTCACTGAAATTACTGCGTTCAGCAATTTTTACCCAGCGGAGGACTACCATCAGGAATACTTTAACCTGAATGGTTCGCAGCCCTATTGCCAGTTTGTGGTCAAGCCAAAGGTGGACAAGTTGAAGAAGTATTTTTCTTACCGAGTCAAGAAAGCTCATTGAGCAGGGTGATTGAAATACATGTATATCCGCAATCTTGCATACATCAAATACGTTTTCCCAGTCGGGTCGGAAAACCGATGGTAGAAGAGCGAAAGATCGGTAAAGCGGGAGTGTACCCTTGATTTGGACGGCACGTGTAGCTACTGGCGTAAAAGAGGATAGTCATTTAATAGTATAAGATTCTGTACTAGGGGGGGTGATAGATTACCGAAAGCTCTTTTGCCATGAGCAATTGCCTCCTCCCTTACGCAGCTACTACAAATTCCAATGCCTTGCCTTCGGATTCTTGCCGTCTTTTCCAAGCCAACACTGTCTTAGGCTATTATTCTGAAACTGACGAGCTTGTCGCACGTGAGCGAGTATGAGCTGGAGGTCCGGGGATAGATCGTCCGTAGGATTCGTATTTCAAAGAATCCACCAAAAGAACCAGCTCGAAGTGGGTGCGGCTGTAAATCTGACCGAGGACTTCCCGATACGCTATGCTTTTGGTATTCAGCTGACGCAGCAGTTGATAACAAAGAATTAATCGACGGTGCTTACTCCATCAAAGGCTTTTATGCATTTTTGAGGGGAGGGATTCTGCCTTTTTTGTCCAAAAAGACCTATTTTTGCTGAATTTAACCTTTTCCAATCTATGAAACGAACCAGAGCACACGAGTCCAGAGGAGCCATCGAGCGATTGTATATCACCATGCGCCATCTTTTTAACAGGGGCAACTACAAGCCGATGGGGATCTCGGGTGATGGCCTGGTCAACGCGCTGATGACGCTCAGTCCAGAGATCTACGGCTCGGTGACGGATCCGGAGAAACTCGAACTGGATGGCTTGCTCTATGTGATGGAGCGCCTGCCACAGGGTATAGAGGAGTGCCGCTTCGTGAGACTGGTGAGCCGGGAGGGCTTTGAAACTTCGCATCTCAAACCCTTGATCCCTTCCAAGCGGAAGCGCAACTGCTATCGGCTGGACGATCAGATCATGTACGTGGAGATGACCCGGGGCCGATCCGACATCTACGATATCCTGACCCACCTGACCTTTCTCTATATAGAGTCCCAAAAGATCTATAAAAACAGTACCGATCCCAAGGGGAGAATCTCCTCCAACTGGACGATGCTGGAGGAGTTTGTAAAAAAGGAAGCGGCGGGAGAGGAGTTTGACAAGGAGACGGCAAGTGCGTATCTGAGCCACATCATTGGGCGGACCTTTGAGGAGACGGTAGATGCGGTAGGGAAATTCTCCAGAAGCTCCAACTCCAACAGTCTGGTCTCTGTGGTCTATCACTTGGGCAAGTTGGCGCTGGACGAGGCAAACCATGGCTTGGATCGGGAAATCAGCTTTTCTGCTACCCTCCGAGAGCGGGTAGGGCATCACGTCTATGGGGAGCTTTGGGCGGATCGCATCAAGGACACGCTGATGAATCTGGATTTGATCAAGCGTCCCATCCATATCATCTCTGCCAACCTACATTCGGTCGTCAATACGATCTATGGCCATCAGGCGCTGGGCTTGAATTCTTTCGAAGCGATCGAATCGGTGGCGATGGACATTTCGGTCAAGGGGAAAGGCAATCCTGGAAAAGCAATTCGTGAATATGCCTTTCAGCATGGATTCACGGACCTGCCTGATGAGTCCGGGACAAATATCGGTGCGCAGATCATAGACACGGCTTGGTTGGAAAAGAATACACTGATCCCGGGAATCGAGCTGCCGGAGGAGAAAGAAAAACGACCTGTCTTTGTGGTGATGGACTATGCCTTCGGAGAGCAGGCTTATGAGTGTTTTGACGAATTGCTGAAGGCATACACCCGGAATGGAAAAAAACACAATCTCAACGTGATATCTACCTCGATCATGGGTAAGGCCGGTATTCTCCATGGAGGCAAGGGCGATCTGATGGTTCCGAATTCGCATGTTTTCGAAGGCACTGCTGACAATTATCCTTTTCGCAACGAGCTGAAAAAGTCCGACTTCGAAGGCTATGGTTTGGGGGTCTATGACGGGTCGATGATCACTGTATTGGGTACATCCCTTCAAAACCGGGACATCCTGACCTACTTCATGGAGTCCTCCTGGAAAGCCATCGGTTTGGAAATGGAAGGAGCCCACTACCAGAAAGCCATCCAATCCGCCTCCAAGATCAGGGGGAGCATCCGATCCAATGTGAAAGTACTCTATGCCTACTACGCCTCAGATAATCCACTGGAGACCGGCAGCACACTGGCATCCGGAGCCTTGGGGATGGATGGAGTACGGCCTACCTACCTCATCACCTACAAGATACTGGAAGCCTTATTCAAGTAAAAAGGTGGTTCGACGGTAGAGAAATTCACTTCGTTTCCATGTCTTTTCAAAACGGTGCTTTGGGGAAGAAATCAATCCAGGATCAACATCAGGCGGACGTTCATTCCTGAGCTTTTTCCTACAATTTCATCTCGGTCCAGCGTGACAAATCGGTAGTTGGCCCCAACCTGCACCCTGGGAGACGGCCACCAGGTCAGTCCCGCGGAGGTAGTGCGCATCTGACCACCCTGAACTTCTGTCTCATTGAGATCGATGAGTGAGTAGCGAACGGCCAGTTCCAAGGCACCCGTGCCACCCTGTCCTACAGGCTTGGACACCGGTAGGGGATCGAATATCCCACTTCGCTTACGGTAGGGACGCATCTCACCGGTTACAGCCCATGTACCTCCGACATTGAATCCGTACATGGTTGGATCGCCGAGGTCTGGCGCATTGATCCGGTTCGTGATGTATTCACCCCCGACAAGTACGGGACCTTTGCGCCAGTAGAGCTCAAAGTCCTTGGTGAAAAAATTGTCGACGTTCATTTGCGGTGTTTGGACAAAGATCGGGGAGAGGTAAAACTCCGACTCGGTCTTGGCCACCACAGGCTGCTTGGCATCTGAGTACCGCAATCCAAGTCCGATGTGCAACAGGTTGCTTTGATCATCGGTCAAAAAAGGAATTGCCGTCACTCGCCCAGTCAATTGTATTGGGGTGTCCCGGAAGGAAGTGTCGCTGTCGACAAAATTCTTAAATAGACCTGCCGCCCAGGTACCTCGGCCCTTGAGATAGCTGCCGTTGAGCACCGTACCCCAGTTTCGCGCCGGGAGAAAAGCATCCTCAGCGGCCTGTCGCTCTTGCATAGGCAGAAACACGAGCGTGGTGAGGCGGCTCATTGAAATGGGTTCTTTTTGCTTCCCCACACTCAGGGTGACTCCAGATGGTAGGGGAATATCCAGACGCAAGTCGTACAGTGTCATCTTGTTGCCGTCGTCGGTATAGTCGCGGTCAAAGGTGTTGTTGGTGACAAAAACGGTATAGACCCATGGACGCTTGAAGTTCAGCGTACCAATGAGCCCAAATCTGATCGCCCGAATCTCTCCCAGCGAGCTGTTTTCCAATTCGCCGACCTGTGTTCTGCTGTTTTCATTCTGAGATAACCAGTTCATGCGATCCAAGGCGATGATACCGTTGAAAAGCCCCGAGATGTACTTGGTTTCAAACCGATTCCATTTTCGCGAAGAATAGTAGTTGAAGGGCACTGCCATAGGAGGGGGATTGTAGGAAGTCCAAGCAAATCTCCTGCTCTGTTCTCTTTCCTTGGTTTCTTCTTCTTCCGCTACCGCCTCTTCTTCTGTCTCCAGTTTGACCTGTGAAAGGATGTTGGTGACGATCAACCCTTCTTCCATTGCGAAGATTACATAGTCCTTGGTGTTGAGGAAGATGTCAAAGTTTTCCCGTGGGTTTTCCTTCAGCACCACAAAACTCGGTGCCTCGCCGATAGCTACTCTGCCCATGAGAAACCCTCCTTTGCCATCATACACCTTGGCTCCCGGAGCGGATTTGATGTCATCGCGGGTGACCAGTTCCAGCTTTTTATCAAGGATGATCAAGCTCACCCGCAGGTTCACCGTGTCTTCCAGGCTCAGCAATTGCACATTTCGGACAAGGACGCTATCAACTGCCTCGGATGTTTTTTTGAGTTGGGGGGTGGTTTGGGCAAGTAGATCGAAGTTGGCAAGCAGCAAGAGGATGAAAGCCAGAAGACGATAAAAACGGAGGGGTTTTGGTGGGGGAATTGCCCCAAGGATTTGTGATTTTTCCGGAATGCTGTTTTGGGACTGCTTAGGAAAGAAACCAAAACCGTTCTTGTGGGTGACAAGTTGAAACAAGTGGGTGTTTGTTTAGGTTTTTGGCAAGGTTCGAATTTATCCAAAAAACCGAAAATCAAGGTACGAGGACCCTGCTTTGGCTGTGGGGGATCTTATTTGAAAAAAAATCGGTGATTGTCTGCACTCTTGCTTCGCAACCCAGTAGCCTTCGACGAAGGATATTTTAAACTTCCAAAAGCTAGATACCGCCAGGGGCTATTTCAACTTGTCGGCAAGCTCCCCGGTCAGCTGGTCTGCATAAACTCCATAGGAATTGACCAAAACACCTTTTATATCTCCTGAATTAGAGGAAATCGCGTAGAGAATCGCTTCGTCCGAAGGGTTGGTATTCCCTTCGAATCTGAAGACTTTGTCCACCTCAAACTGCGACGGCAGGAGGCAGGCGTTGTCACAGATCAAGCTATCAAACCGAATATTGAAATCTTCAGTGTAACCTTCTTTTCGAAGACCTTCAAGAATTTCGACGAGTGTGGGTTCATAGTTGGGCATGGCGCTGATATTTTGATTTTAAGGGATTAGCAAACTCCTTTCCTCTGGGAAATCAGTCCGTATAGTCGTGCATAGATTCGGGAGAATTGGACTATTGACCACAACGTGCTTTAGATAAGGTGTTTTCCCGTGGGTCTTGCACCAAATGCCGGACTTTAATCCACGGAGGCAAGTAAAGACGGGGTCTTGGTTTCCAAATTCGTTTTCTCTCACCGAGATTTATTTTTACCTTAATATAGTTTGAAATTTCTATTTTCGATTAAATTACTTGCCTTAGAATCGCCCAAATAGCCCAAGTTGGATTGTGAAATCGCATTCCGGAGTATGTAGACTTGACCTTTTTCTTTCTTCGAAAACCTGCCAAACCTATGTCTATCAAAGTTGCTGTAAGGCACTACACCAAGTACGAGTATGATCGTCACATTAGTCTTAGTCCACAGGTTGTTCGGCTGCGTCCCGCGCCTCATTCCCGTACACACGTCAAGGGCTATTCTCTGAATATCAAACCGGAAAACCACTTCATCAACTGGCAGCAAGATCCTTTTGGCAACTACTTGGCTAGGATTGTTTTTCCGGAAAAAGTAAAGTTTTTTGAGATTGATGTAGAAGTGATCGCCGATATGGTCGTGATCAATCCTTTTGATTTTTTTGTGGAAGAATACGCCGATAAGTTTCCGTTTGCCTACGACGAAAGTGTGCAAAAGCAACTGGGACCCTACCTGGAAATCACCGAATCCGGACCGAAATTGATGGCTTTGGTTGCCAAAGCAAAGGCATGCATCACAAAAGATATCATCACTGTAGACTACCTGGTGGCCATCAATCAGCTGATTCATAGTGAGCTGAAATACAACCTGCGCATGGAGCCGGGTGTGCAATCCAGCGAGGAATCACTCACACTGGGTTCGGGCTCCTGCCGCGATTTTGCCTGGCTGATGGTGCAGGTGCTGCGCCACGTGGGGCTGGCTTCGAGGTTTGCCTCAGGCTATTTGGTGCAGTTGAAGTCTGACGAAAAGTCTCTCGATGGACCGTCAGGCCCTGAGGAGGATTTTACAGATCTACACGCTTGGACAGAAGTCTATGTGCCGGGAGCTGGCTGGATAGGCTTGGATTCGACTTCCGGTTTGTTTGCCGGGGAAGGCCATATTCCTTTAGCGTGTACTCCGAGTCCGCAGGATGCCGCGCCGATTTCAGGTATGTCTGAGCCTACGGAGACTGAGTTTTTCTTCAAAAATGAAGTAACCCGTATCGAAGAAACTCCCCGGGTGACCAAGCCTTATTCTGATGAACAATGGGAGAAAATCCTGGCGGTGGGAGACCGTGTAGATGAAGATCTGGAAGCGAATGACGTGCGATTGACCATGGGAGGCGAGCCTACTTTTGTGTCGATTGACAATCAAGATTCACCGGAATGGAACACAGACGCAGACGGCGAGCACAAGCGAAGCCTTTCCAACACGCTTTTTCACAAACTCAAAGGGGAGTTTGGTAACGGTGCACTGATGCAATACGGACAGGGGAAATGGTATCCTGGCGAACCACTTCCTAGGTGGAAGTTGGCTTGCTTCTGGAGAAAGGACGGCGTGCCCATGTGGAATAATGATGCCTTGATGGCTGATTTGTCCAAAGACTATAAACTGACCCATCGTCGATCAAAGAGTTTTGTGACTCGGCTGGTCAAAGAACTGAACGTCGATCCGATCAATATTGCTCCACTCTACGAGGATCCTTTTTATTTCATTTGGCAGGAAAGCAAAGTTCCAATCAACGTCAATCCGACAAAACTCAATCTCAAGTCTTCGCTGGAGCGGCAGAAACTTGCGACAATTCTCAAAAAAGGCCTCGGAAAACCTGTTGGGTATGCACTACCCCTAGAATGGGAGTACGACCAAAACAGGTGGCAAAGCTGCCGATGGAAATTCCGCGCCAAGGAATTATATCTCGTGCCGGGGAATTCTCCTGCAGGTTTGCGATTGCCGCTGGACTCGATCGAATATACCCCTCCAAAAGACGAACCGATCAAGCCAGAGACTGATTTGTTTGCAGAGGTTGCTGCACTTCCTTCTGGAAAAAGAGGAAAGCGGGAAAAGTTGAAGCCGATTAATTCGAAGCGGATTTTCAAGACTACGCTCGTTGTGGAGATCAGAGAGGGAAAACTGTTTGTCTTTTTGCCGCCGGTGTCCTTTATTGAGCACTACTTGGATCTTGTAGGCGCAGTAGAAAGTGCCGCACAGAAGCTTAAAGTTCCTATTTTGATCGAGGGCTACGACCCACCTTCAGACAAGCGGATCGAAAAGATGATGATCACGCCCGACCCTGGAGTGATCGAGGTGAACGTGCAGCCGGCAAAAACCTGGAAAGAGATCACACATAATTATGGCGTTCTCTACGACAAAGCCCGGGAGTCTAGGCTCACCAGTGAAAAATTCAACGTCGACGGCAAACACACCGGTACAGGCGGGGGCAATCACATTACGCTTGGGGGATCTTCTCCCGAAAACAGCCCGTTGCTTAGGAGACCCGATGTGCTGAGGAGTTTTATTACCTATTGGCAGCATCACCCGGCCTTGTCTTATTTGTTTTCGACTCAATTTATAGGACCGACAAGTCAGGCACCGCGGGTTGACGAGGGAAGAGACGATATGCTCTATGAACTGGAACTGGCATTTCAGCAGATTCCGAGCGGCAACGAAAACGAAATTCCTTTCTGGATGGTAGACCGGATTTTCAGAAACCTGCTGGTCGACATCACCGGAAATACCCACCGGGCGGAGTTTTGCATCGACAAGCTCTACTCGCCGGATTCCAGCAGCGGACGCCTGGGTATTTTGGAGTTTCGAGGCTTTGATATGCCGCCGCATTACCGTATGAGTATGGTGCAGCTGCTGCTGATTCGGGCCTTGATGAGTTGGTTTTGGAAGAAACCGTATACACATAAACTTGTCCGATGGGGAACCTCGCTGCACGACAAATTCCTGCTGCCGCACTACTGCGAAAAGGACATGCTAGAAGTGGTAAACGATCTGAAAGGCGCAGGATATGATTTTGATTTGTCCTGGTTTGATCCATACTTCTCTTTTCGTTTTCCTTTCATTGGAGAATTGCAAGCGGATGACATTCATATCGATATGAAGATGGCAATTGAGCCATGGCATGTGTTGGGAGAGGAGATTTCCAGTTCCGGAACTGCGCGGTACGTAGATTCGTCATTGGAAAGATTGCAGGTGAAGATCACCGGATTGACGGACTCACGGTATCACTTGCTGTGCAATGGGTATAGAATACCGCTGAAGAATACCGGTGTGCAGGGAGAGTATGTGGCGGGAATTCGCTATCGCGCGTGGCAACCCTTTTCTGCCCTGCATCCAACCATCGGGATTGATACGCCTTTGGTGATTGACCTGTATGATACCTGGACTAGAAAGTCGATAGCGGCCTGTCAATACCACGTCGTTCACCCCGGAGGCAGGAGCTATGATAACTTCCCAATCAATGCAAATGAAGCAGAAGCGCGAAGGATATCCAGGTTTTTCGACTTTGGACACACCATCACTCCGGCAAGTACTCCAAATCCAACAGTACAAACTGCTCCCGACGAGAAACAATCGGGGCGATATATCGTCAAAACAGAAGCACAAACTAACTACGAAGCTACGGCTGAGATCATAAACCCAGAATTCCCCTTTACGATGGATCTCCGTCGGTATAAAAAACGATGAAAGAATATAATTTCAAGAGTCTTGTCCTGAATATTGCGGCATGATAGAGTCTTATCTAATCGAGAAGATGTTTAACAATGCGCCGTTTCTGGATGAAATGGCGACGGACCAAGGCAAAATTCAACCCCACTGGGAGAGATTAGCCAGATATTACGAACAAATCGGCAAGGAGCGATTGGGGCAGTTTCATGACGAAGTCGGCAGACAGCTGCGTGAAAACGGCGTGACCTACAATGTCTATGGCGACCCCAACGGCATGAACCGGCCTTGGATTTTGGATCCTGTTCCCATGGTATTCAACAGCGAAGAATGGGAGGCCATTGAAAAAGGATTGGTTCAGCGTACCAACTTGTTGAATCTGATATTAAGTGACTTATACGGTTCTCAAACTTTGATCAAAGAGGGCTTGATTCCCTTTGAACTGGTGTACAATCACAAGGGTTTTCTTCGGCAAGCCCACAATGTCAAGTTAGACGGTGATCAGCAGTTGATTCAGTATTCCTCCGATTTGGCGAGAGGCCCCGATGGGAAGATGTGGGTACTTCACGATCGGACCGATGCGCCTTCAGGATCGGGCTATACGTTTGAAAACAGAGCTGCAATGACGCGGGTTTTCCCCGATCTGATCCGGGAAAATCATGTTCGCAAGATCACTTCGTACTATCAGACGTTCAAAAACACCCTCAGTAACCTCACCAAGAACAACAAGGAAAATCCTAGGGTGGTCTTGCTTTCACCCGGCCCTACGAATGAGACGTTTTTCGAGCACGCCTATATTTCTTCATTTATGGGTTTTACGTTGGCATTCGGGGAGGATCTCACTGTCAGCGATGGCTATGTTTGGCTAAAAACCATCAAGGGTCTGGAAAAAGTTGATGTGATCATCCGTCGGGTGGATGATGTTTTTTGTGACCCTTTGGAGTTCAGAAATGATTCGCACCTCGGCGTAGTAGGACTCATGGAGGCGGTGAGGCAACGGAAGGTGTTGGTAATCAATCCGTTGGGTTCCCGCGTCTTGGAAAATCCTGGATTGATGGCGTTCCTTCCTAAGCTAAGTAAGCATTTGCTGGGCGAAGATTTGGCTATTCCATCCGTAGCGACATGGTGGTGTGGTCAGCCTTCGGAGATGACGTATGTTTTTGAACGCATGGAATCTCTGGTGATTAGGAATATCTATCGTGGCACCAACCATAAGTCAGTGTTTGGAGGGGATCTTTCTAAAGCTGAATTGGAAAATTTGAAGCGGGAAATCCGCCGTAGTCCATTTCTGTATGTAGGTCAGGAGATGGTGGAGTTTTCTACCACACCCTCCTGGATCAATGGAAAACTGGAAGCGCGAAATGCGGTCTTCAGAAGCTACGTAGTGGCAGATTCGGAAAACAAGGATTATACCGTCATGCCGGGCGGATTGTCTAGAAGCTCCTCAGAGCAAGGGGCGTTTCTGGTTTCCAATCAAACCGGGGGAATCAGCAAGGATACTTGGGTACTCGGCAAATTAAAAGAACCCGGCGCGTCGCCTATCAAGCCCGTCAGAATACAACCTTTGGTACACAACGTACTGCCGAGTAGAACAGGGGAGCGTCTTTTTTGGCTGGGCAGGTACCTTGAGCGATCGGCTTATACGGTCCGTCTGATGCGCATGACGCTGCTGTCCTACAATGAGGCGGACGAGGATATTCACATTCAGGAGAATCCGGTATTGAATACGCTACTCCAGACACTGACGACTATGACCTGTACTTTTCCGGGTTTTACTGAAAAAGACATCTTGAAAAATCCGGAACCCGAATTGTTGGCTTTGGTACACGATATCAAAAAATCCGGCAGCTTGGCCTTTTCGGTTCAGTCCTTCCTCGCCAATGCCTACGCCGTCAGAGATAGATTGAGCCTGGACACCTGGAGAATTCTCGACAGCATCTCCGAAGAGCTTACTCGGATGCGAAAATCTGTCACCACCTTGACCCAAGCCTACCATAGCCTAGATAATATGGTGGTAAAATTGATGGCTTTCTATGGACTGAATCTCGACAACATGACCAGGGAACCAACCTGGCACCTGTTGAATATCGGTCGATTCATCGAGTCTGCGGTCAATAACTGCACCATCCTGCGAGGAATGCTGAGCAAACACTTTGATCCAGAATCAAATAAGGAACTCATGGAGGATACGCTTCGCTGCAACGAAAGCTTAGTGACGTATCGCTATCGCTATCGCTCAAATTTAGAGATGAACGGAGTACTTTCGCTGCTGATGCTTCACGAGGATAACCCTCGATCTTTGATCTTTCAGTTGTTGGAAATTGATCATCATTTAAAGGCGCTTCCAGTCAACAATGAAGCGGAGCTTTTCAGCATTGAGCGCAAAAAACTATTGGAGGCTATCACCAAGATCAGGCTTTGCGACATCGATAAACTCTCTGCCGCGGATACCGAAAGCCATGAATTTACGGCCCTGACCAGCTTTCTCGACGAGATTATCGAACTGCTTCAGGATACGTCAGATGTGGTCTACGAGAAATATTTCAGTCATACCGGCAGCAGCTACCGAATGATGCAAACTTCTGTAATTCCTGAAATATGAAGTATCAAGTAATTCATGTGACCGAATACAAGTATGAGGTTCCGGCGACATTATGCCACAACCTGATGTTTCAGATCCCGAAAGATCATCCATTCCAACAGGTGAAGGACTATTCCTGTGAGATTGTACCAAAGCCGAGTTTTGAAGTAAACCGAACCGATTTCTTCGGAAATAATTACCTATACTTTTCCGTAGAGCGGCTGCACAGAAAGCTTACCGTGGCCTCAAAAAGCGTCCTTGAGCTCTCTGAACCAGCTTGGATTTCGGTCGACCCAAAGTCAACTTTGCCGTGGGAGAAGGTAGCAAAGTGGCTTCATTCCACAGACGCTTCCAGCGAGATTCGACAATACTATTTGGAGTCAGATCACGTCCCATTTATCAGTGGAATTCGTGACTATGCAGTGAAATCGTTTACAGAAAATCGACCAATCATGGAAGCGATGCTGGATCTGAATACGCGTATCTTCAGGGACTTTGCCTTTACGCCGGGGTTCACCGACATTAGTACACCCTTGCAAAAGGTATTCGAACATAAAAAGGGCGTTTGTCAGGATTTTGCACATTTCTCCCTCGCTTGTCTCCGGATACTCGGTTTGGCCGGCAGGTACGTAAGTGGGTATATAGAGACATTGCCTCCTCCCGGTAAGCCAAAGTTGGTGGGTTCTGACGCTTCCCATGCTTGGATTGCAGTGTATATTCCAGGTCATGATTGGGTGGAGTTTGATGCGACCAACAATCTGCTGGTCAATGACAAGCACATTCGTGTGGCGGTCGGAAGAGACTTTGCCGACGTAACACCGCTGAAAGGAATCGTATATAGTGGCAGCGAACAGGAGATGAAAGTCAGTGTGGATGTGCAGTCAATGGAGGAGGAAATGACGGCCGAAGAATAGTTTTGGGAGGCAATCCGCCATTCAAAATAAGTCAATGCGCTGTCCTGATTCCCAATCACAGAAAATTGACGCTATCCAGCCTAGCATAAACAATCGCTTGGTGCGGACTTTTTTGACGGAGGATGCACCTTGCAATTATAGCACGGATAGGAAAGTGAAAGTTCACGTTTCAACACCAAATCGAAACAGCCACACTTGCTGGCAAATGTGGCTGTTTCGTTTTAAAGCCAAGGGCACTAAGGGCGACTTACAATTCCTTGATCTTTACATTTCTGTAAGTCACTAAACCGGCGTTTTGCAAACCGATATGTCCTGATGTTGCAAGGCCATAGCCAGGAACTTCCGCCCATTTATCAGCAGCTTTGCGAGCTGTCCAGTCTTCACTTCCAAATTCATATTCCACAACTTTTTTACCATTCAACCAGTGCTCGACATGCGGGTAGTGCACTATGATTTTTGTAGTATTCCATTCGCCGACCGGCTTCACTTCAGCGCCTTCAGGGGCATACATTGCATAGCTGCCGGCGGTGAGTTGGTTGGGTTTCATCTCGGTCGGCCAGCCTTTGTCATCCAATACCTGGTATTCTGGTGCACTTTCATAGATAGGTATGCTGTCCGATTTTTCGACTAGGTAAAAGATCCCAGAGCTGTTTGCTTCTGCGATCTTCCATTCCAAGTTCAGCTCGAAATTGCTGTAGGATTGCTTAGTGATCAGATCTTCGCCTGCATCCCATCCGGCTCCGGAAGCTTGTAGCTCGCCATTTTCCCATTTCCAGCCTCTGATTTCGTTGCCCTCGTACATTTCCCACTGCGCCAGGGTGCTGTCTTCGGACAGCATAGTCCATTCTTCAGACTGGATTTCAGTGGATACTTTCTCAGTTTTAGCTTGGTCATTGGCTGAGCAGGATAGCAGGAGCAAAGCGCTCATGGGGAGGCTTAGCGTTCGGATAATTTTCATTTTTTGAAGGGTTAAGATAGATTGGGTATTTGTTTACTTGTTCATTCATCGGATTAACGGGGCAATTTCGGAGCAAAATCAGACTAATGCAATCCCGGCAGATATCCTGAAATATCAGGGAGTTCCTGGGTACTCATCCCCAAATCTAATGGGTAGGGCATGAAGGATTTTTTCCCCTGCTTTAGCTCTTCAATTTCCGTGACGGTGAGGGTTGCTGCGAGACCCGGGCTTCAGTTTGCGGTTGCGGCGTTGTTTCTCCGAAAACTTGCCTAGTACTCCTTATGCGATTAACTTACTGACAGCCTCCAGATCCATTTTATGAGCTGTAACTACGTCCAGTGAATTGGGTGAATTTTGCTCGAGGCATTGCTCAATGACCAGCAGTGGTTTGTGTTTTGTCTCTTTTAGCTTCGCAAAAAACTCGGTGTAGTCGATATCGCCAGCTGCGGTAAAGGTCTCCTTCCAGATCCCTCCGGCAGATTGACGGAGATGAAGTTCGATGATTCGGTCAGCGTACATTTTCAGAATATCAAAAACTGGGAGTTGGGAGTTGTCCGACCCTCTGTAAACCCAATGAGTATCAAAGCAAAATCCCACGTAATCAGGATCGGTGTTTTGCAGGGTATGATGGATTTCGCGGGCCCCTGCTTTCAGCTCCATATCATGCGTATGGTAGGCAAGTTTAATTCCTCTATCCTTTAGTTCTTTTCCCAATTGATTCATCGCTTTGGACTGAGTCACCAATTGTGCGTCTGTCTTGTTCTTTGGGTTGTTCCAGTCGATCGGACTTGGATTGGTGACGATAATGTCACAGCCATATTCTACTGCGGTCTCTGCGATAGCCAAGATAGATTGGATAGAGCTGCGTACTTCCGCTTCTTCGTGCAGAACCGAATTTGTATAGAGCGAAGGCAGAGCAATTTGGATGTCTTGCATCGCAGGTATCAACTTCTTCAGCATTTCAATATTTTCGATTCCAGGTTCGAAAGCCTTTAAGCCGGTTTGCGCATACAATTTCATGTCCTGCCCCCATTCTGCCCCCCAAACCTTGCCTTCTCGTCTATAGAATGTAGTCCAGTTATAGCCATTACTTGAGATTGGAGTTTCTTTAAATCTTAAGTTTTTATAGTCAACACTCATTAATAGAGGTAAGGCAGCCAGAAAATTTCTTCGTTCCATTCTTGTATAGATTATTGTTGGGTTTTATTTAAGCAATCGAAATATAAAACTTTTTTGATAACTTGTCTATACAAGTTAAATTTTTAACTTGGCATCAGAATTAACATTCAAACCCAATTATCCCATGACCAAATCTCATCAGTCGAGTCGGAGAGATTTTATCCAAAAGTCCTTTCTAGCCACTTCTGGTGCATTTCTGCTGTCGGAATTGGCGAATGCAGCATCCTTCAATTTCGAAAAGGTAAAAGTCAACGGACACCTCTGGGTGTATGCCAGTAAGTTCCCGCCCAACTGGGACGCGTCACCCGTGCTGGAGACGGTGTTTTCGGACATGTGCTATGCAGGCCTGGACGGCATCGAGCTGATGGAGTCTATCCTCAGACCTGCCGACGGCGTGGCCAGATTGAAGAAATACGCCAAACAGTACAACATTGCCGTGTCGGGGTCCTCCTATGGTGTTGGATTCAACATGTGGGATGCGAGTCAGTTTCAAAAAATCTCAGAGGACTTGGCTTTGGTCGTGCCTCGGTTAGCCGAAGTAGGTGGTACTACTTTCGGGGTGTCCGTCGGCGGGGCTGGCAGAGCTAAGACCGAAGCGGAACTCGACGCTCAGGCCAAAATCCTCCAAGTGTTGGTGAAGATGTGTGCCGATCATGGCATTGAGGCCAATCTACATAACCATACCTACGAAGTCGAAAACGACCTTCACGACCTGAAAGGAACCCTGGCCAGGCTGCCTGACTTGAAGCTCGGGCCAGATATAAATTGGCTTATCCGTGGGGGAGTGGATCCGGTGGAGTTCATCGAGACATATGGCAGGCAGATCGTCTATCTGCACATTCGCGATCAATATGAAAATGGTGATTGGACAGAATATGTAGGGCAGGGCTCGACGGATTTCTCGGCAATAGCCGACGCACTTCAGAAGCAAAATTTCCAAGGGCAAGCAGCGATTGAGTTAGCATTTCCCAACAATTTTACCCCAAGTAATCCGCTCAGAGAAGACTGGAAGATGAGCCGACAATTTGTCAATAAGGTATTCGGTTGGTAGATATTAGAAACACTTAAACCCAAAATAATCATGAAAATAGCCATGTTAGGATCGGGATTTATCGCCCGATTTTATGCCACTTCACTCCATGCTCAGCGTCGCATCGACCGCGTGACGATGGTTTACTCTCGAAACAAAGCCAATGCGCAGCGCTTTGCTAGCGATTATGGTTTTGAGGATTTCACCGATGACATGGCCGAGGCGATCAATCATCCTTCGGTCGATGTGGTGCTGATTTCCCTGCCCAATCACCTGCACGGGGAAGCAGTAGCGGCTTGCGCAAAAGCCAAAAAACACGTTCTCTGTACCAAGCCTTTGGGGAGGACTGGAGCAGAGGCCAAGCGAATGCTCAACCAGGTCGAGGAAGCAGGGATTTTCGCGGGATACTTGGAAGATCTCTGCTACACACCCAAATTTCTCAAGTCCATGGAGAGTATCAAAGCGGGTGCTTTGGGCCGAATCCTCTGGACAAAATCCCGGGAGACGCACCCTGGCCCGCACAGCGATTGGTTTTGGGATAAGGAAAAATCCGGTGGTGGAGCAATGATCGACCTCGCCTGTCACTGCATCGAGATCGGCCGAAACTACATTGGCAAACATGTTAAGCCAATTGAAGTGAGCTGCTGGGCTGCGACTCAGGTGCATCCCATCGATGCGGAGGATCACGCGATAGGCCTGATCAAATATGCCAACGGCGCCATCAGTCAGTTTGAAGTGAGTTGGTGCTTCCGCGGCGGCATGGATCTGCGCGACGAAGTGATGGGGACAGAGGGCACGATCTGGATAAACAACTTCCTGAGAACTGGTTTTGAGACCTTCACCACAGGCGGTGGCGGAGGGTATGTGGCCGAAAAAGCAGAAGTCGACAAAGGGTGGCTTTTCCCGGTCGGCGACGAAGCGCACGAGTTGGGCTACCCGAATATGTTTACTGACATGTTTTCAGCTTTGGAAGAAAAGCGTGAACCACTGGAGACGTTCTATGACGGGTATGTGGTCAATGCGATCTTGGATGCGGCGTATAAAAGCGCCAAAACCAAGCTTTGGGAGCCCGTTGTTTTGGAGGATTGGCGTGGTGACGAAGGCGTGACTTATGCGAATGAGAAGGCTTCCTACGATGCGGATCACTTTCTGATCAAGGAAGAAAAACTTCCAAACGGAGACATGAAGCTGATCCTGAAGCATAAAGTCTCTGGTGAGTTGCATCAAAGGGTAAGCCACGGATAACGGGTTGAAACCAGATTCTCATGAATTACTGAGCCGGACATAATCCGGCCACAATCTGCCCCCTGACCTCCTTAATCTAAGGGGAACTTCAATCCTTGGCAGAAAAAACATAGGTCAAAAACATACTGAATTTTATAGCAATTGATGAAAGAAACAGCCAGATACATCACCGTTCAAAAGGAGCTTCGACGATCGATCATTGAGGGAAAGTATCGCGTGGGCGATATGCTTCCTTCAGAAAATGAGCTTTGCGCGCACTATGGCATCGCTAGGATGACGGTGAGAAATGCGCTGAGCAACCTCGAGTCCGAGGGCCTGATTGAGCGCCAAAAAGGCAAAGGAAGTATCGTGAAGTTGAAGCGAAAAAGCATCGAGCTGCTTTCGATCAAGGGTTTCACCGAGATAATGAAAGGAAAAGAACGCCAGATAGATACGGTTTTTCTTCAAACACCTATTTTACTTCCCTGGGACGCTGATTTCTACTGGCCGCTGGGCGAAACGGAGATGGAGGCGGGGGCCATCTTCCTGAGCCGAATCCGAAAGGCGGGAGACAAAGGCATCATGATGGAAAACACCTTTCTGGCCAACCACAATCTCCCCGGCTTTTGCGAAAATAACTTTATCAACCAATCTCTTTTTGACACGCTGATCGTGAACCACGACATCGAGATGACCGGAGTGGTACAAAAATTTCGGGCAATACCTGCCACCGTGGAATTGGCGAATTCGCTTCAATTGGCCGTAGGCGCTCCGATCTTGGAGATTATCCGAAAGCTGACCACCAACCGTGAGGGTTTCTATGTCTATTCTTTCGCCTATTGCAATACCGACGATTTTACCATTGAAGCTTAGCACCATGGATTTCACAAATACAAGCTACATCATCATGGGCGGCACTTCCGGAATGGGATTGGCAGCTGCTCTAGCTTTGCAAAAGCACGGAGCCAACCTGGTGGTTGTCGGCCGAGACGATGAAAGTATGCCTCTGGCGAAGCAAAAATTGGGAACAATTGCCGTCGTTCTTGCGGGTGATGCAACAGATCCTGTCACAATTGAAAAAGCGATTCTGCAGGCTCACGACAAGTTTGGAAGCATCACCGGATTATTTCATGTCGCGGGGGGAAGTGGTAGAAAATTCGGCGATGGGCCCTTGCACGAAATGACGCTGGATGGCTGGAACAAGACTTTTGAAATAAATCTGACTGGGATGATGCTTTCAAATCAGGCGATGGTGCGGTATTTTTTGCAACAAAAGAAATCGGGCATGATCCTGAATATGGGATCTGTCCTGGGCTTTTCCCCATCTTCCAAATACTTCGTCACCCATGCGTATGCTGCCGCAAAGTCTGCGGTCATCGGCTTTTCGAAGTCAATCGCGAGCTATTATGCCAGCAATAATATTTGTGTTAACGTCATCGCGCCTAGTCTTTTTGAGACACCGATGGCGCAGCGGGCAATGGAGGATCAGCACATCAAGCATTTTCTTAAATCCAAGCAACCGCTCGACGGCGGTCGTCCGGGCAGACCTGTGGATATCGTAAATGCGGTCTTGATGCTGTTGGCACCCGATTCCAACTTCATCACAGGTCAGGTTCTTGCAGTCGATGGGGGTTGGGCGATCAGTGAGGGACAATATCAATAAAGGCGGATGGAGACACATTATCTAGGAATTGACATCGGCGGCACTCGGATCAAGCTGGTCGTGCTCAATGGGGCTGGTGATTTGCTCGAGCAAAACGATTATCCTACCCATGATTCAGAATTCTCGGGTTTGGCTTGGAAGGAAAAAATCATTGAAACTATTGCCCAAAAAACACAGGAATTTGCCGGAGGCAATCTTACCAAACTGCGCTGTGGTATCTCTGCACCAGGATTAGCGGATTCATCCAATAGCAAGATTCTCCACATGCCCGAGCGGCTTCAGGGCATCGAAGGCCTGGATTGGTCGAAGGAATTGAACCGGGATATTGTCGTTTTGAACGACGGTCATTCGGCCTGCTTGGCTGAGTACGAGTCGTTTTACAAAAGTAGGGGAGTCCAAAATATGCTGGTGCTTACCTTAGGTACAGGGGTCGGTGGCGGCGTGATCATCAACGGAAAATTGTACCAGGGCGCTATGCAGCGAGCTGGACATTTTGGACATACGGTGGTGGATCACTCTGGTGTCAAAACGATGACCAATATGGTTGGCAGTCTGGAATATGCCGTGGGCAATTTCTCGATAGCTGAGCGGACGAATGGCAAATACCAATCGGTCAAAGAACTGGTAAAAGCCCATGTAGAGGGACATGTCTTGGCGAGTTTTTGGTGGCTTTCCTCCATTCAGAAACTGGCCACCGGATTGGCTTCGTTGATTAATTCTTTTTCTCCAGAGTTGATCGTGCTCGGCGGAGGCATCAGCAGTGGAGCAGGAAACCTATTATTTAAACCATTGCAGGAGTTTATGGGACTATATGAATGGTCGCCTGACGGGAAGTCCATCCCGATTGTGGAGGCCAATTACGGGGGATATGCGGGAGCAATCGGCGCGGCTTTGTTTGTCAAATCACACAAAACAACAATCTGAAATGAGCTATACTAGAGAATACTTACAAAAAGGCCGGGAGATCATCGACATCGTCGAAGCACAGGAATCGATGATCCAGCAGGTCGCCCAGCTCTTTGCTGAATCCATCCTAAAAGGCCGTATGGTACACCTTTTTGGTTCCGGCCACAGTCGGATTATGGTCGAGGAAATGTGGCCGAGGTATGGTTCTTTTCCGGGATTCAATCCCATCGTGGAGCTGTCACTTTCTTTTCACAATCTGGTCGTGGGTAGCAATGGACAGCGGCAAGCCATGTTTTTGGAGAATGTGCCGGGCTTTGCGCAGCGAATCTTGAGGAATTTTGACATCGCTAAAGAAGATACGGCGTTGATTATTTCCTCCAGCGGCTGCAATGTCGTGCCGATTGAAATGGCCGAGGAACTGCAAAAGCGCAAGGTTAGTGTGGTGGCTTTGGTCAGCAGCAAGCACCTCGAAGGAAGCACTTCCAAAAGAGCCGACGGTAAGAAATTGACTGACTTCTCAGACTTCATCCTCGACACTGGCGCTCCTTTGGGTGACGCGATGATCTATGTGGATGGGATGGAGACGCCGGTAGCTCCTGGATCTACACTGGGGGGAGTTTTGCTGATCAACACAGTCAAGGCCGAAGTGGCCAACATCCTTCAGCAAAATGGAAAGACGCCGAAAGTGCTCAGCAGCGGCAAGATTATCGGAGATGCCCGCGCGGCGGAGTTGTTTGAAGCCGCATACGATGAGCATGCGCACAACATGGCCAAACTGTATCAAAACGTCGGACCTCATAACGCATAAGCATGGGATTTTCAACTTCAATCTCGCGGAACTATCAGACCGATATCCTTGTGATCGGCAGTGGCAGTGCGGGTTCGATCGCTGCAATTGCCGCAGCGCAGGGAAAGTATAAAGTCACGCTGGTGGAGCGATATGGATTTGCGGGAGGAACTTCGACTCAGATGTTGGACACGTTTTACGGATTTTTCACACCCTCAGAAAGCCCCCGGAAAATCGTCGGTGGATTGCCAGATTTGGTCGTGAATGAATTGAACAAGAGCGGCGATATTTTTCTAAGACCCAATACCTACGGAGCTGGAACTGGCGTGAACTACAATCCTGAAAAGCTGAAGGAAATTTGGGATCGCTTGCTGCTAAAGCAAGGCGTTCAGCTACTTTATCATAGTACCTTGGTCGGTGTGGAAAAGACGGGTGAAGTGTCAGTTTGCGTATTTTTCCACAAGGGAATCGGCTTTTT
This sequence comes from Algoriphagus jejuensis, assembly GCF_039523455.1. Taxonomy (NCBI): domain Bacteria; kingdom Pseudomonadati; phylum Bacteroidota; class Cytophagia; order Cytophagales; family Cyclobacteriaceae; genus Algoriphagus; species Algoriphagus jejuensis. Next base: position 87,889 of record NZ_BAAAFI010000001.1, read on the forward strand.
TACCATCACCGCCAAGCGCGTGGTCGATGCTTCCGGAGATGCGGACTATTGCCATTGGGCAGGTTTGCCTTACGAAAAGGCGGGAGAAAGCGAACCGGCACAGAGTATGACCACGACTTTTCGCATGTCCAATGTGGACTTGGATGCGTTTGAAAAAGCCGGAGGCAAGAAGATGCTACAAGCCAAAATGGGCGAGGCCTATGATTCCGGCTCTCACCCTTTGCCGCGCAAGGAAGGTTCAGCCCACGAAATGTGTCAGGCAAAATGTATCTCCACGGTGGCGGTGAAGGTAGCGGATTTTGACCCACTCGATCCGGCCGGAATTACCGCTGCGGAGATAGAGGGGAGGAAGCAGGCATTTATTTTCGAGGACTTTTTCCGCGCGGAAGTGCCGGGCTATGAGGACTCCAAGATCATCGGCCTTTCCCACCAAATCGGTGTGCGTGAGACGAGAAGAGTCTTTGGGGAATATCGTCTGACCAAGGAAGATTGCATGGAAGCAAAGCAATTTGAAGATCAGATTTTTCTTTGCGGAGCCCCTATCGAGGATCACCGAAAAGGTGCAGATGGAAGCTCGGAAACGTTCTGGCAGTACGTGCCAAACGGCGGAAGTTATGGCGTTCCGTATCGTACTTTGATTCCTCAGCAAAGCTTGAACACTTGGGTGGTTGGGCGTTGTTTTTCAGCAACTCACGATGCGCATGCTTCCTGCAGATCCATGGCGCAGACCATGAGCATGGGGCAGGCGGCAGGCTTTGCGGCGGTGCAGTCGCTGGTAAGAGATTGCGATGCAAAGAGTGTTGCGATAGCGGATTTGCAAACTACGTTGCTGGAGGTGGGAGCCGTCTTGGAGCTTCCCTCCATAGTAGCAGACACATCTAGGAACGGTTGGGGAAATAATTAGGCGTATGAAAAATCAATTCTTCAGATCGATTTTGGGCGACGTGGATTCCGAGCAAATGGGCTTCACCTATTCCCATGAGCACATTGTCATTGAGGACAGTTACCCTACGGCCGCTCACCCTGAGTTTTTATTAAATGATGGCGAGAAAATCACTACTGAGTTGTCCGAATTTTATGCGTTGGGTGGCAGGACGGTGGTCGATACCATGCCCGCCAACTGCGGTAGAAATCCGCTGAAACTTGCGGACGTGAGTCGCAATAGCGGCGTACAAATCATCGCGCCGACGGGGATCCATCTGGAGATTTATTATCCCGCGAACCATTGGCGATACACTTATACGGAGGATCAGTTGACCGATTTGTTTGTGGCGGATATTGAGGACGGGATAGATCAGTTTGACTATGCTGCGCCGATTGTGAAACGAACGGAGCACAAAGCCGGTTTGATCAAATTGGCTACGGGCGATGAAACGTTCACGCCTCATCAAGAGAAGATCTTCCGGGCAGTAGTCAATGCGCATTTGGCGACCGGAGCGCCGATCTTGACCCATACTAATTTTGGGAGGCACGCCTTGGAGCAGGCGAAGCTTTTTGCGAAGCTGGGAGCGAAGTTGGATCATGTCGTCCTCTCTCATGTGGATCGCGCAAAAGACGTGGATTACAATCGAGCTGTTCTGGATGTGGGCGTAAGTGTGGAGTATGATTCTGCTTTCCGCTGGAAAAAAGACGAGCCCAATCACACCCTGAAACTGATCGAATCCCTGATTCGGGACTATCCTGATCAAATCACCATGGGCATGGACATGGCCAAAAATTCCTATTGGAAAAGCTATGGAGGAAGCCCGGGTTTGAGCTATCTGATCGAGACGATTCCGGGATTTATGCAGGAAAAGGACTTGGATGAATTCGTCCAAAATATATTCACTAAGACTCCAGAAAGGCTGTTTTCGTTTTTCAAATAACTACAAAAAGCATTGTATCCTCGAAATACAATGAGCATATAGTCAATGAAAAAACATATAAATCAAACTTACTAACCATGAAAAATCAGCGCAGAGAATTTCTCAAAAAAGCGGGTGGAAGCCTCGCTTTGGCATCAGTCGGTGCAGGCCTAGTAGGCACCGCTTCCGCAAAAACCATTCTGTTAAAGTCAGAATTGAAGTCCCAGGCAAATGACAAGATTAGAATTGGTCTGATCGGAGCGGGGATTATCGGGCACTACGACACCGATGCTGCCCTGACCATTGACGGAGTAGAGTTAGTCGCAGCTTGCGATCTGTACACCGGAAGGCTGGAATACGTCAAGGAAAAATACGGAACAGATCTGTTCACGACCCGAGATTACAGGGAGGTTCTGGCCAGACCGGATATCGATGCCGTGTTGGTATGTACGCCAGATCACTGGCATCAGCGTATTGCCATCGATGCGATGAAAGCTGGCAAGCATGTCTATTGTGAAAAACCGATGGTGCAGCGAATCGAAGACGGGCGGGCGATCATTGATACGCAAAAGGCAACTGGAAAAGTGCTGCAGGTGGGCAGTCAGCGGGCGAGCTCTGTGGCTGTGCTAGAAGCGAAAAAAGTGCTGCAATCCGGTGTGATAGGGGATTTGACCTTTGTGTCCGCGTATTGCGACAGAACCACGGCCAATGGAGCCTGGAATTATTCCATTCCCACCGATGCCAGTCCGGACACAGTAGACTTTGACACCTTTCTTGGATATGCACCCAAAATCCCTTTCGATGCAGCCCGATTTTTCCGCTGGAGAAACTACAGCGACTATGGAACTGGGGCGGCTGGTGATTTGATCGTCCACTTGCTAACGACCGTTCATACCCTGACCGACTCCAAAGGCCCAAATAAAATCTTCAGCGCCGGGGATTTAAAATATTGGAAGGATGGGCGGGACGCCTATGATGTGATCAATGCCCTGATGACTTATCCTAAGACTGAACAGCATGATTCCTTTCAAGTAACGACCCGGGTAAATCTCTGTGACGGGGAAGGAAAAGGAGAATTTGGACTGAAGCTCGTCGGAACAAACGGTGTAATCACCATAGGTTGGAATGACTTCACGGTTCAAACGCTCAAACGGGAAGCGGCGCCGGGATTTGGCGGATATGATTCCTACACCAGTTTTTCAGCCGAGCAAAAGAAAGAATTTCAAAAGTGGTACGTAGCGACCTATGGGTCTGAAAAGGGTGGGGGTTATACCAAAAATGAGCCTACCAAATTTGAAGCGCCTAAAGGCTATGATGATCGCGTAGACCACATGGTTACCTTCTTCAACGGCGTGAGAACAGGCTCCCCAATTTTGGAAGATGCAGAGTTTGGACTGAGAGCTGCTGCTCCATCACTAGCTTGTAACCTCAGTATTGCACAGGAAAAACCAATTCTATGGGATCCTGTAGGAATGAAGCTGGTGTAAGATTGATTTAAAAATAGAAAGGTCCAGTTTGCTTAATGGAAGGCAGACTGGCCTATTTTTTTGTATAAACTTTAAGTCGTTTTCCAGTTCGAATCAGGCTGTCAAACACTGAGTTTAAGATTGAAATGGTAGGGGATAAGTTTGTATGAAGTGGAAAATTCTTTCAATCGGACTTTTTCTCCCTAGAGAAGAGTACTCGGAAGGGTTGCCAGATAAGAGCCGGCTAGTAGTAATTACTGCATAGCAAGGCGAACTGGAGTTGTCTAGTCGCCAGCGCAGATACTCGTTTTTTGAATTCCTGCTGTGGAAAGACTCCTCTATTCCCGGGGTTCCTGTAACGCAGCGATGTTGTTGTCAGTGTAGAATTTGTCCCGGTAGGCTTGGAATTCTTCTTCCAGAGAGGAGACAAGGGTAAGGTTGCTGTCTACCGCTACAAATATGTCAACCAGTTTTTTTTCCAGAATTTCGACTCCTAAGTTGATGTTGTCTGCCTCGATCTTAGAGACTTTTTTCATCACGGAGGTTTGGCTGTTTCTCAAATCTTCAAGTTCCCTTAGGATCTTATCCATCATTTCCAGTTTTTCCAGTTTGTCCATCGCTCAGTAGTTTAATTGTTGAATTAGTCTGATCATCTGATGAAATAATGTACAAAAATTATGTAGGACTGTAAAATCCACCTTTCATGGAAAGTACTGGTGCCGGAATAGGGAACTGTTGACTGTATTGGTAGGCGATTTGAACTGGTTAGAATTCCCGGACAGGAGAACTACCGAGAGTTACCCGGTTGCCGGAGATTATATAGATCCAGAATAGTCGTTTTCAAAACAAACCAGTTCTGGAAAGGGCGGATTTGAGTCGGTTAGCCATCTGAGATGATGATACTGAGCTTGGGAATTTCAGTTTTGCTGGCCAGCGTATTTCCTTTGTTGGCCAAGCATTGCGTGGTTTTTTATAATTTACAAAGAACACTTCCTTCACCAATTGACAATCAATCAGACTACTGATTCTTTAACCCATTGTTTTTTTAAGATTTTCACCTATTGATGAACAAAACTCAATCCCAATGAAAAAGTCAGTTTTTTCGTTTTTTATCCTGATTTCAGCGATCCACCTTGGATTTGCTCAGCGGGTACTGATCCATGCCAGACCTGCCGAATTGGGGTTTGACGAAGTATTTATCAACCAACAGGTGGATTCGATCATGAAAATGGGAATCGACAGCTTGGCTTTTCCAGGAGCGCAAGTATTGGTAACAAAGAACGATACGGTTATTTTTCACAACGCCTACGGCTATCATACCTACGACAGCATCCAAGCTGTTGGATTGAACGACTTATATGATTTAGCCTCGGTGACCAAGATCGCCGGTCCTTTACCCGCTTTAATGAAGTTGGTGGATGAGGGAAAACTTGATCTGGACCAACCTTTCAGCAACTATTGGAAACCATGGAGGAAACAAAAGGACAAAAGGGAGCTCACGCTCCGGGAGATTTTGGCACATCAGGCTGGTTTAGTCCCCTACATTGTGTTTTTGAATGAAATACTTCGGGAAAATGGTAATGTCAAAAGAAGATTTGTGCACCAGTCAAGCGACAAACGATTTCAAGGACAGGTATATGACGGGCTTTATATTAACCATCGTTTCGAACGCAAGATGAACCGAATCATTAACCGATCTAAAGTCTCGGAGGAAAAGAAGTATCTGTATTCGGGGCTTACTTTTTTGATTTTTCCCAATTTGATCGAGCAGATAACAGGGGCCGACTATCAGACCTATCTGGAGGAAAATTTTTATAAACCCATAGGTGCAAATACCTTGGGATATCTACCTGAGGGGAAAGGTTATGAAAACAACATTGTGCCCACAGAAGTGGATTCTCTCTTTCGGAAAACCTTGGTGAGCGGATGGGTGCACGACGAAAACGCTGCGCTAAAAGGTGGGATTTCGGGTAATGCAGGCTTGTTTGGGACGGCGGATGACTTGGCCAAATTGATGCTCTTGTTTCAAAATTATGGCAGGGTAGATGGATGGCAGCTCATTTCAGCCGAAACCGTGAAAGAGTTTACTGCCGTGCAATTTCGTGAAAACGAGAACCGTCGCGGGCTAGGTTTTGACAAGCCTTATTTCAATAATTCCGAACTTCCTTTGGCAGAAGCCTATCCATCCCCTTTGGCAAGCCCTGAAAGTTTTGGCCATTCCGGTTTTACGGGGACTTTCGTCTGGGCCGATCCCGTCAAAAAGCTCACTTATATATTTCTATCTAACCGGGTTTATCCCTCCAGAGACCACCAAAATTTGTACAACCTGAATATTCGACCCGCATTGCAGGATGTTTTTTATCGGGCTGAGTATGATAGGTAGGGTACTAAAGTTAGTGGTAGATTTCGCTTAGGATTCTCAAGCAGCTGAGATAGGGCGGATTCTAAATCCTATAATAGGTATTTCGAGATTGCAAATCTCAAACAGCGAAAAAATGCTGACAAAAAATTGTCAGTGATTAAGTTACTTCCCGATACAAAAATTCCTAAAGATGTTCTCCAGCAGATCATCTGTCGTGATCTCTCCGGTGATCTCACCGAGGAAGTGAAGGGAGCGGCGGATGTCCATGGCGACAAAGTCATTGGTGACTTCGTTGTCTAAACCGGTGAGAATGTCCAGCAAAGACTCCCGGGTTTTGACCAAGGAGTCGTAGTGACGGATGTTGGTGACAACGGTATTTCCTGTCCGGAATTTATCCAAATTCACAAGCACAAGAATGCGGGATTTGAGTTCTTCCAGGTTGTCTTTTTGCCCTGCAGAGATAAAGATTGTGTCTGGATGTTTTTTATTTAACTCGTTAATAAGTAATGAATTAGCCTTGTCTATCTTATTCGCAACTTTCAGAAAAGGAACGCCCTGGTTTTCGAGCTTGTTTACGTCCCGATTGATTTCAACCAAGTCGGTATCGGTGAGGTCGAAGAGGTACAGGATCAAGGAAGCGGTCTTCATCTTTTCCTGAGTTCGACTGACCCCTATGGCTTCGATGGTATCGGTAGTTTCGCGGAGTCCTGCAGTATCGATGAAGCGGAAGATCACCCCGCCGATGTTGATTTCGTCCTCGATAAAGTCACGGGTGGTTCCTGCGATCTCGGAGACAATGGCTTTTTCCTCGTTGAGCAAAGCGTTGAGCAGGGTGGACTTTCCGGCATTTGGCTTACCGGCGATGACGGTCGGAACACCATTTTTGATCACATTTCCCAGATCAAAACTTAGAATCAGCTCTTCTACGACACGCAGCAAGCGCTCCACCAATTCCCGCAACTCGGTTCGACTGGCAAATTCTACGTCCTCCTCGCTGAAATCCAATTCCAGCTCAATCATGGAAGCAAAATGGATCAGACGGGAGCGAAGTTGTTGGATCTGAGAACTGAATCCTCCACGCATCTGACTCAAAGCAGCTTGATGGGATGTTTCCGAATCGGCGTGAATCAAATCTGCAACGGCCTCTGCTTGCGCTAGATCGAACTGACCGTTTAGGAATGCGCGCTGAGTGAATTCTCCGGGCTTTGCCGGACGCGCGCCCTTGCGGAGGAAGAGTTTGATAACTTGGTTAACGATATAGGACGAGCCGTGAGTGGAGATTTCCACCACATTTTCCTTGGTAAAAGATTTTGGGGCGATGAAGATGGAAACCAAAACCTCATCAATGATCTTTTTCCCATCTCTTATTGTCCCAAAGTGTATGGTGTGGGAAGCCTGATTTTCCAGGTTTTTACCGAAAAACACGTCATTGGTGAGCCGGATAGCATCTTTTCCGGATAGTCGGATGACTGCAATTGCGCCCACACCCTGTGGAGTGGCCAACGCGATGATGGTATCGTTTTGCTCAGAAACCGAAAAACTCATTTCCTTTGTTTAAAAGCTTTGTCGATGAGGTCATTTACGCCGTCAATAAATTCATCCGGCTGGCGATAGCCCGGAAGCTGGGCGATATTCTGAAGTTTGGGTTCGATCACGACAAAGTTGGGGTAGGAGTTTACTCGCATTGCAGCGGCCATTTGGGCTTCGTTGTACGTTTTTCCCATAAATTCAAAGCTTCGCTTGGTGTCTTCCGCATTGAGCTTGACCGCATAGAAACTTTTGTTTATGTATGCGATGACTTCCGGATCGGTAAACGTTTCCTTATCCATTTTTTTGCACCAGCCACACCAATCGGTGTATACATCTATAATCAGCATTTTTGGGTTTTGAGTGTTGGCTGCGACCGCTTCCTCAAATTTCATCCATTCGATTTGATCCTGGGCTTTGGCACCAAAACTCAGCAAACTCACCAAACCGAGCAACAACAGATATTTCATATTCCTAATCATTCAAACTCCAACGGTGGATTACTTGAGGAAGTTCCTTTAAGCCAAGCAGGCTTTTTGCTGTGAATCAGGGCGCTAATCAAAAAGAAAAACCCTGCTACTGTCACCATCATCCCGGCAATCGAACTGTCGATCCAATAGGCAAGATAGTAACCGAAAAGGGCAATTGAAACTCCCAATATCGCGGTGAGTTTCAGGAGCGGCATCAGGCTTTTTGTCCAAAGAAATGCCGTGGCCGGAGGCACCACCAAAAGTGCCACGACCAGGATCGCGCCAACCGATTCGAAACTGCTGACGGTGGTATAGGACACAATGCTCATTAAAGCGAGGTTGACTCCCTTTGACGGAATGCCCATCACCGAGCTGAAGTTTTCGTCGAAGCTGGTTAGAATCAACTCCTTAAATAATAGATAGATAAAACCGACGACAAAAAGAAAATTCAAGCCGGCCAGCCAGGTGATTCTTGGGCCAAGATTCATCCCGTTTTTGGTGATCCAGCTGTCGATCGGCAGGTAGGCAATTTCGCCATACAGGACACATTCCTGATCGAGATCGACTTTGTAGGCGAGGAGATTGATCAGGATAATGCCGATGGCGAAAAGCAACGTAAAGGTGATTCCGATTGAAGCGTCGAGCTGCACACGGGCTCTTTTGCGCAGCCAGTCTATCATCAAGGTTGCCAAGATCCCCAACAGCCCGGCACCGATGATCACTTCCAGGCTCCGCTGACTGCCAGAAACAAAGAAACCGATCACGATTCCTGGAAGAACCGCATGGGAAATCGCGTCTCCCGTCATCGACATCTTGCGAAGCATCATGAAGACGCCCAAAAATCCACAGGAAATAGCGATCAGCGAGCCTGTGAAAATGATCAAAAATGCGTTGGTGTCGAAAGCCATTTTGTAGAGTATCTAGTAGTAGCGAGTATCAAGTAGCAAGAATTGAGAACTGAGAGTCGAGAGTCAAGATGTAGAGTTTGGGTGGGCGAATAGCTGGTCATTGCTTGTCAGGTCTGGGAATCGGTTCATGATGCGGGTCAAGAATAGGGAAGTTGAGGCGCTGCTCCAGCAAGGCTTCCAGCTCCGGAGTGATCAAATGCTCCAGCTGCTCGGCCGAATCATGCACGTGATCTGGGGCAATATTCATGGACTCATTGAGGTACAATTCCCAAAGTCGGTGAAGTCGGACGATCCGCATCGAGTCGGAGACCCCGGTTTCTGTCAGTGCTATAAGTGATTGATTTCTAGATATAAAATTATCTTTGACTAAATCAGAGATAGCATGGTCTGTTTCAGCCTTTTGGAAGGGATAGAGCTCATAGATTTCTTCTATACTGAGTCTCGGCTTGCCTTGTTCGCTTGCTTTGTACAAGGCCTTCATCAAGTGGTCTCGGTGGGTTTTTCGCAGGTATTTTTTACGGGCAAAGTATCGGAAGATAATCCCGCTTTTTGGAGAAATTAAGAACGAAATCAGCGCAAAAGCAGAGAGAAAAACAACCACCCAAGGCCCGGTGGGCATCTGCGGAATCACAAAAGAAACGTAGGTGCCCAGGATACCTGAAAGCACCGAAAAAATCGCTGCCAAAATCAAGAGCGGATTTAGCCGATCGGTCCAAAACCTCGCTGCCGCACCCGGCGTGATCAACAAGGCCGCCATCAGCACTACGCCGATGGCTTGGATTCCGATCACGACCGCCAAGATCATCAACACATTAAATAGGAAGGAGATCGATTTCATCGGAAAACCTATTGCTTTGCCATACTCCGGATCGAAGACCATCAGTCTGAATTCCTTCAGTGCAAGGGTCAGTACCAAGATAATCGCCAATGAAAGCCCTCCGTAAAGCATGAGATCATTTTCCGAAATCCCGATGGCATTTCCGAAGATGAAGGAATTCAGACCTGCTACTTCGGGGTTTCCGGATTTTTGAAGGGCAGTGAGCAGCACGATCCCAACTCCGAAAAACACGGAAAGGATCGTAGCAATGATCGTGTCGTCGCTGAGTTTGGTGTTTCGTTTCAACCAAGAACTCATAAAGGTTGCCATTGCTCCTGACAGAAATGCCCCGGTGACGATGTAAACGGGATTTTTTTCTCCCGCCAAAATAAACCCCACACAAATCCCCGGCAGGACTGCATGGGAGATGGCGTCACCCAAGAGTGCCTTTTTGTCCAAAAAAGAAAACGTGCCTACATAGGCCGATCCAACTCCCAAAAGCGTGATGCCCAATACCACCCAAGCGATGGAGGGATCCTGAAAGGTGAAGAAGTATACAAAATCTTCCATATCAGTTTTTCAATGGATTGAAGTCTTTTTGCCGGATCAGGTCGGTCACACGGGTGAGGAGATTCAGCTTGCCGCCGTAGGTTTTGCGGAGCATCTCTTCGTTCATCACGGTTTCCTTTGGTCCGGAAGCCACCAGGTGCAGGTTGAGCATAATCAGCCAATCGAAGAAATTCATGGCGGAGTGGATGTCATGATGGACGACGATGACCGTTTTGCCTGCGGCAGTCATTTCTTGAAGCAGCTGGAAAATTGCAGTTTCGGTCGCCATGTCGACCCCGGCAAAAGGTTCATCCATCAGGTACAGATCCGCCTCTTGCGCCAAAGCCCGTGCGATGAAGACTCGCTGTTGCTGTCCTCCCGAAAGCTGCGAAATCTGTCTGTCTACAAATCCGCTCATACCGACCTGATCCAGACATTTCATAGCCAGCGTTTTTTCTCTTTTACCGGGACGGCGAAACAGGCCCAACTTCCCGTAAGTGCCCATCATGACCACATCCAAGACCGAAGCGGGGAAATTCCAGTCGACTGATTCCCGCTGCGGCACGTAGCTGATGCGTGCACGGACATCATTTAACGGTTTGTCGAAAACCTTCACATAGCCTGAAGTCGGAGTGATCAGACCCATGATGGCTTTGATCAGCGTGGATTTTCCAGCGCCATTGGGTCCCAAGATGCCGACCAGATTTCCTGCCGGTAAACTCAGGTCTACATTCCACAGCACGGGATTTTGATCATAGCTGACCGTAAGGTCGTGAATTTCAAGAATCGCATTTTCTACTTGAGTGATCATGGCAATAGGTTTTCGTAGATGACTTGTAGGTTAGTTTGCACCATCCCGATGTAGGTGCCGGCCGGAGTGCCCTCCGCGTCGAGGCTGTCGGTGTAGAGTGGGCCGGCGAGTTTGACTTTGTGATTTCGCTCGGCGGCTCCGGCTGCTACTGCTCGGATGGCTTTGGGAGAGATGGTCTGCTCCGCAAAAATTGCTTTGACGTTATTTTCTTCGACAATCTGGATCAATTCGGTCAAGTCGCGGAGGCCGGGTTCGCTGAGCGTGGAAAGTCCCTGAAGAGATTTGACCGGAAGTCGATAAGCTTTTCCAAAATACGCAAAGGCGTCATGTGCTGTCACCAAAACCTGACCTGCTGACCGGAGTTCATTGACCTTTGTTCTAACTTCGGCGTCCAGACTACCAAGTTGTTGCAGGTAGTTTTCTGAATTCAATTCAAGGCTTGACTTCCATTCAGGTTTCCATTTGATAATTTCAGTCGTTGCGAACTCCATTGCTTTTGACCACAGGTTAACATCAAACCAGATGTGCGGATCGACGCTATGACTTTCCGGTCCGGATCGTAGAAGTAGTTCTTGGGGCAGTCCATCTGCGATGTTGATCAGTGTTTGACTATGAGCCAATTTTTCAAAAATTTCGGTCATTTTTCCCTCCAGGTACAGGCCGTGGTAAATTACCAAGTCTGCATTGGTCAGCAAGTCCAGGTCTCTGACGGATGCTTTATATAGGTGAGGATCGACTCCAGCAGGCATCAAGGCGACGACTTCGGCCTGATCCCCGACAAGATTGCGTATACCATCGGCCAAAATGCTGGTGGTGGCGACAATCCTCGGTTTCAGCCTTTCGGACTTCGAGTCCGATTTGCAGGCAAAGAGCACAGTGCAAAGCAGAAAAAGAATAATAAACGACCTCATGACTGTTGGACTAGAATGTTGCCTGCGACATCCTTGGACATAAAGAGCGTTTTTTTCTGATCTACCAGGATCTCTAGCGAACCGTCAAATTCTACTTTGTCCAAGACTTTGATCCTGGCACCGATGTAGGCTCCGACTTTGTCTAGGTAACGAAGGAAAGCCGCTGAGCTGTCTTTCACGGCGACTATCTGTCCGGACTGGTCGATGTCCATTTCGTTTAACTGAACGCGTGGCCTTGCTCTCACATCTCCAAATTCATCTGGAATCGGGTCGCCATGCGGGTCAAATTTGGGATAATTCAGGTAGGAGTCCAGCCGCTGGATCAATAGGCCGGAATTGATGTGCTCCAGTTGCTCCGCGACTTCATGAACTTCATCCCAGGCAAAGTTCAACTTCTCGACCAGAAAAACTTCCCAAAGTCTATGCTTACGGATGGTCTGGAGCGCATGTCGTTTTCCAGATTCTGTGATTTGAAGTCCGTAGTATTTCCGGTATTCGATTACTTCTTTCTCTCCCAGTTTTCGCAGCATGTCGCTGACGGACGCCGGCTTGGTTTTCATCTCCGCCGCGATGTCGTTGGTGGAGACACTTTTCTTTCCGCCATCGGAGAGGTGATAGATCGCCTTGAGGTAATTCTCTTCTGCCGTTGTCAAATCCATAGCCACGATTTTTTAATAAGTCAAATATAAAAATATATTTAGATATAGCTAAAAATAAATTTCATCAGAACTAAACCGAGTGTGGAAAACCCATTTTCAAATGTGTTTTCGATTTTAGGTTAATCTAAAAATAATATTAGACAACCGATATAATTCGTATAAAGTATTGTAAATAAGATACTTGTTTGTTATCAATGTCGGTATGGGGAGGTGAAAAGGCATGAAATCCCCAGTTTCCGTTTTGGGGAAATGAGTGTAAAAAGAGGGGAGGAGGTGGATAAGTTTTCACAGTTATCCACCCTAGCCTGGAAAACCGGCGGTAATTAAGATAGAAGATTTCGGATAGCTTGCTGGTAATGAAGCTTTTCAGTTTCCCACAGGATACTTTCTGGAGGTTTGGAAATAAAGTATGTTTGGGCTAGAGCGTGTGCTAATTGAGCAACAGCTTGGGAGATGTCAGAAAAGTTCACGGAACAACCACCGCCGAATTCTGCCAAAAATTTTTCCCAAATCGGATTGGGACTGATAAGCATAGGAATGCCCAAAGCGGCGCATTCAAAAAGTTTCGTCGGCATCTTGGCTATAATAGCCGGATGGGCTTGGTAGGGTAAAAGTGCAAAGTCGGCATTCTTCAACGCACCCATCAGTTCCTCATGCGCCATTGGCTTGCGGTCGATGTGAAGGAAAAGTTGGGGATTGTTCTTAGCAACTTGGGTAAGTTTTACCCAAAAGGATTCCAGCGGACAATGCCCGATGATCAGCAGTTCTGATTCGGGATAGATTTTTAGCGTCTCCTGAAACCAGCAGATAGCATCCCAAATACCAAACGCAGGAGTGATCGTGCCGGAGATGCAAAACCGGATTTTGGTCTTTTTCTCAATGCGCTTTGGTTTCGTTTTTAGGAGCTCTCCCTGAAACCTATTTTCAAGAATCACATAAGGTTTTTTTTCCGGCATCTCTTGGGCGTAGCATTTTTCCGCATGGAGAAACAAATCGATGCCGCTTACAGCCTCTGCTTTTCGGATCAGATTTGTTGCTCGTTCTTTTTCTTTGTTAGAAAGTTCGGCGTTCAAATTCAGGTTTGCACGATAGTTTTCCTGGACATCATAGACCAATTTGTAGCCAAGAATAGACTTAAAAAACGAAGCAATCGGTAGGAGTTCGTAGGTGCAGCAAATCAGGATTTTCGGACGAACCTGAAACAAACATTTTAGAAATCTGCCCTGCGCCAGAAGTCGATCTATTCGTGAATCGAAATGACTCATAGAAGAAAAAAATCGGATTCCAGGCGCTGATTTGGGCTTTTTCGGAGAAAAGCCTATGATGTTAAGCTCGTATGTATTTGTTTCGCCAAGTGAAAGCGCAAGCTTTTCAAACGCCCGAACATCCCGGATTGGCTTCAGTGTAGAAGCGATCAGAACGGGAATCTTTTGGGCCGGAAACTGACTCATTGTCGAAACTAAATAAAATAATGGAACTGAAGACTATCATCGAAGCAGCATGGGAAAACCGCGAAATGCTGAAGGAAACAGAAACTCAAAGCGCAATCAAATCCATCATCGCGCAATTGGACGCAGGTCAACTTCGTTGCGCCGAGCCAACCGAAGATGGAAGCTGGAAGGTAAACGATTGGGTTAAGAAGGCTGTGATCCTTTATTTCCCGATCCAAAAGATGGAAACCATTGAGGTGGGCCCTTTTGAATTCCATGATAAAATGGCACTCAAGACCAATTATGCGCAGCAGGGCGTTCGCGTGGTACCTCATGCTGTGGCTCGGTACGGAGCTTATTTGGCACCAGGCGTAGTCATGATGCCGAGTTATGTGAATATAGGTGCGTTCGTGGACAGTGGCACGATGGTTGACACTTGGGCTACTGTCGGTTCCTGTGCGCAGATCGGCAAAAACGTTCATTTGAGTGGTGGTGTTGGTATCGGAGGAGTGTTGGAGCCAGTTCAGGCTGCACCTGTGATAGTGGAAGACGGGGCATTTGTTGGTTCGCGGGCGATCATCGTAGAAGGAGTACACATTGGAAAAGAAGCCGTCATTGGCGCTGGTGTAACTTTGACAGCGAGTTCAAAAATCATCGATGTAACCGGGTCTGAGCCGGTCGAGTACAAAGGTTTTGTACCTCCGCGTTCGGTGGTTATCCCGGGTTCATTGTCGAAAAAATTCCCAGCTGGAACTTTCCAAGTTCCCTGCGCTTTGATCATCGGTCAGCGCAAGGCTTCTACCGATCTCAAGACATCACTCAATGATGCGCTCCGAGAAAACAACGTAGCAGTCTAAAAAACATAATCATGAAATTACTTTCTAAAGCTCTTTTGATGCCCGTATTGGTGGGATCTCTTTGGGCTTGTACTGAAGTCAAAAAAAATCCTGCAGATCGACATTTCGAAAAAGGAGAGTTCGAGCTGGCGGTTCAGACTTATACTGAAGATTTGAAGTTTAAGCCTACAGACGTCAAGATGCTTTATAGCAGAGGACGGGCTTTTCAGGAAATGGGGAATTTAGAAGAAGCCAAATCTGACTTTGAGGCGGCTTTGGATAATGATCCTAAAAATTTCCAAGTCTTGTTGGGTCTGGCGACACTTCAGTTGGAAAGTAAAAACTACGGGAGCGCTTTGCTCTACGCAACAAAGGCAGAAGAGATTCCAGGTGCGCCGGCAATGGCATCTTTACTCAAGGGTAGAGCCTTGCATCAAATGGGTATGCCAGAAGACGCGCTTAAAGCGTATGGAAATGCAATTCAGATTGACAAGAATTTTGGGCAGGCTTATTTCAACAGGGGGATGCTAAAAGTTGCTTTGGAAAGAAATAAAAAGGCCTGCGAGGACTTTACTCTAGCAGCAACTTTAGACTATCCCGGTGCTGAGGAAATGCTCAACAAATATTGCAGATAACTTAATCCCGCTTCGGCGGGATTTTTTTTGAAACTGTCTGTAATTTTTTCCGCAGGCAAAAGACGGAAAAAATGCGAACCTGTAGGCGAGAGTTTTCTCAGGCTTCCTCAATCAGCTCTCTGAAAAATGTTTCAAAATTGACGTTTGGCTCTGCGGTGCTGGCAGGCTTGGTTTGCTTCTGAGGCATTGTTGAATCAGGTTTAATTTCCTTAGTTTTGAATTTGGCGCGCAGAATCAGAAAAGTCATCAGCACTGCGATAACGCTCAAGATGATCCAGTTTGCTGTGATGAGCTTGGAAACGCTCGCTTTCGATACAATAAAGATGGCGATTATAAATCCTCCAAATGCCGTAATTAGGCCATAACCCAATATAATCGCTCCTCCAGCAAGTCCTTGATTGTCATCCACACCAGATACCCCAGTTACAGCTGTGCCTAATATGAAGGTGACAAGTATTACCAGTAGATAGAAGGCGAGACCGGATCCTTTGAAGTATCTATTCATAGCTAGAAATTGATGGTTTTTTCAAAGGTCTCGCCGGCGACGATCTTCATTTGAAATACCTCTTTTTTGCCGGCATATTCTTTTGGGACGGCGATTACGGTGACTTCATAATCGCCCGGCGTTAGAATAAACTCCCGGGGGTTGCTGCTAGCTGCGGTGTAGGTACGCATCCCTGCGACATTCTCCTTGGTAGCAGCCAATCTGATCGAAACCGTTGCATCTACCAAATCAGATCCATGAACAGCGCCGATTTTGGCTATGCCGGTTTTGAAATCGTGAGCCAGCTCCAGCGTCTCTCCTGGTTTAACTTCGATGTTTTTCACCAGGTATTCCTTTTCTCCCGAAATGATAAGGGCTAAAATTCGGACATCGTATAACCCAGGGCTGAGTTCATATTCTTTGGGTCTATTGTAGGTTCTGCCCACCGCAGCACCGGTTTTGGTGCCGGCTTCAAAGACCGTCACGCTCGCGTCCCATAGTTCTCCGTTATTAGAAACCGTCCATAGCATTTTACCTCCGTCGAAACTCACATGCCTGTATGTGATGGCATTTGGGTCTGCGGACACATCCGAAATAAGAATTGGCTTCAAGTCAGTGTTCTCCAAAGCGGTTATCATCAAATCATGTTTTCCCTGGGGTAGTGCGACCAACACGCTGTCGCGATAGGTTCTTTTTATGCTGACCTTATTCTGTGTACCGGCTTCAAATGCGGTTACCAAAGCATCAATAGGCTCTCCGTTTAAAGTGACCTTAATGCCATAGTTGCCAGCAGGTCTATCCACCGTCTCGGTCGTCGCCTGCTCCAGGGAGCCGATCAATCCTTGGGTGTCTTTTGCGTCAAAGTATTGGCCGTCTCCGGCTAAGGATGCGCATTTTAACGGAGCTGTTTCTTCGTCTTTTAACCCAAAGCCGATAATGTGAAGCTTGAAGTCTATGCCGGTTGCCTTGGCATCGCTGATGACTTTGCAGAGGTCACCGTCACAGGATTCAATGCCATCGGTCACCAGGATTATGGTAGCTTTTTTACCTGATTTCTTCAAATCTTCCACAGCCAAGCTTGCTGAATATGCCAATGGAGTCATGCCCAAAGGCATAATCTTTTGAATAGTCGTGATCACTTCGGTCTTATCACTGTTGCTGAGATCGACCAAATATTCAACGTCCTTGCAGTCGCCTTTTTGTCGATGTCCGTAGGCAATCAAGCCGATCTGTTGGGACTCAGGGAGATTTGAGACGGTTGAGGAAAGTACCTCCCGAGCGATTTCAACTCTCGTTTTGCCCTCCATTGCTGCCCACATCGATCCGCTGGCATCATAGATCAGTAGGATGGGGGACTGTTGCTCGTTTTCCTGAGCGGGGCTCCAAAAGGAAATCAAAAATAGGAACCAAAATGCGAGTAAAGTATTCATAAGGCTAGGGGCTAATTTGAAAAACTCAAGCGAAGACACTTGTCTATTCCAGTTCTGCGCTAAAGCAGATAAGATCAACAGCGATTGCAGAAGGCATTCGCAGGTGTATGATTATCAATAATTTAAAAATTTTTATGACAGTATTCTAGCGATTCCCGAATAGATGTAAGCCCGCGACGGATTTAAAACGCCAGTGTCAAGCCAAAGAGCGACTGGCAGTCGTGTGTTTTTCCACGGGAAAAAAAATGCTCGGAAGTTGAATTCTACCCTGAGATTTTTGAGAATCGGCTCTTTGAGTTTGGCCCGAAGTCAACGGAGCGAAGGTGTTTTAATCCGATCACTCCGAACCAGTATTATCCTACATCGTAGTCAATGTTGTTGTTTGACCCGAAGGCTAGTCGCTTTAGAACGGGAAAAATATCGGGATACAAATGCTGGCTATGATCCAAAAAAGGATGTTGAGTGGAGTCCCCACTTTCACGTAGTCCGTAAATCGATAATTTCCCGGATTGTAGATCATCGTATTCGTCTGATAGCCCATCGGAGTCATGAAGCTCAGACTGGCGGCGAAGGTAACGGCCATCAGAAATGGTCGCGCTTCGACATCCAGAGTTGCTGCAATGCTGATCGCTATAGGAGCTAGGAGCGCGGCTGTGGCATTATTTGACATGACGTTGGTGAGGAGAAAGGTCAATCCAAATATGGCACTCAACACGATCTGAGGCCCATACTCTCCAAACAGCTGCAATACCCCCTCGCCGATCACGGTTGCCCCCCCTGTTTTCTCCAGTGCTGCACCCATGGACAAGACTCCCGCAAGCATGAAAATGACCTTCCAGTCTATGGCTTTATAGGCCTCATCAGGGGTGATAGCGCGAAGCATGACCATGACTAAGGCGCCAGCGGTAGCGGAGAGCGTAATAGGAAAAACTCCAAACGCCGCCAGACCGATGACCAAGGCTAAGATGCCGAGTGTGAGAATGACCTGGAGTTTGTTGAGATTCCCGATTTTCCGGCCGGATATCAGCAAAAGATCCTCAGACCGCTGAATCGACTGGATCGATTCCTCGTTGGCCCGGAGTAACAGCACATCACCCGCCTTCAGTGATGAACTGGCAATTAATTTGTCCAAAAGGCCCTTGCGATGTCGTATTCCTATGACGAGAACTTGCTCGAATAACTTTCTGAAACTGATGGATTTAATGCTTTCGTTTACAAGAAAAGAATTGGGTGTTACGATCGCTTCAAAGATTTTTTCGTCCTCGGAAGCGGTGGTCTCCGGGGTCCAGTCCAGTTCGGCTTTGATCTTCACCCCATTGATTTTTTTTAAGCGATCCAGGTTTTTTTGATCTGCAGTGATCCGGATTACATCACCCTGCAATACGACAGTATTGGGATAGACTTTGATTCGAGAGCCATCTTCACGTACGATCTGCAAGGCTTTGGTCTCTCCATCTTTAAAAATCTTTTGCTTAATAACTGGCTCATGTAGCTGCTCATAATCTTCCGTAATTGACACTTCTACCAAGTAGCTGCCCAGGTCATAGGAGTCGCCAAGATCGACATTGGGATTTCGACTTGGTAGTAGCCATCGGCCCACAGTGACCATGTAGAGAATCCCGGCGGCAAGAAAAACCAAACCCATGGCGCTCATTTCAAAAACGCCAAATGCTGGCAATCCGGCTTTCTCGGCAATCCCACTCACCAAGATGTTGGTACTTGTCCCCAACAGTGTGCAAATTCCTCCCATCAGCGCCCCAAAAGAAAGCGGCATAAGAAGTTTGGAAGGAGGGATTTGGTTCTTCTGGCTGATCTGAATGACCGCAGGCATCAGCAAGGCGACTACTGCGGTATCGTTGATAAATGCAGAAAGGATTCCGGAAGTCAGCATCAAGCTTAAGATCAGTCTCGTATCGCTTTTCTTGGCCTGATTGCCTAGGTATAAGCTGACTTGATCCAGTATTCCCGTCTTGAAGATGGCCTGAGAAATCACAAACATTGCTGCTACTGTGATGGTTGCAGAATTTGCGAAGCCAGCCAAGCCTTCCTTGAGGTCAAGGATCCCTAATAGCATAAAGAGCACCATAACGCCGATAGCGACGGTGTCGACGGTGAATTTTTCTGTGAAAAATAAGATTACCGCCAGGGAAATAATTCCAAGGACAAGCTCGGTTTCAAAAGTCATCGCTTACATCGTGAGGTAATTTCCCTTCTTCAATCGTTGCTTTACCTTAAAGTAATTGAAGATTCCTAGCCCCAGAAACGCAAAACTTAAACCAAAAGCGAGATATCCCAATTGTCTTACATGTGCAAGCTCATTCACTTCAAAAAGCGCGGTGCCAGAGACCAAAAAATAGAGAGCAGTTCGGATGTAAGACAGCAGCGTCCGGTCATTAGCCAATGTGGTGCGCTGCCGTGCTAGATAGTCTCTGACGATTAGTTCTTGTTCAAAGTCTTTTTCCATAAATTCTAATTCTTATTTTTAAGTCTATAATTCTAAATAAAAAGCGTATGAAGAAGTTATTTACAATTTTTCTATTTTTAATCACAATTGGAGTTGCGTCAGCGCAAGATTCAACGAACACCGCACCGGCGGACACTACTTATTGGTTGAAATCCGTCGAAGGAACCTTTGCGCTGAATCAGGCCTCGTTCAGTGGCAACTGGACTGGAGGGGGGGTCAACTCGGTCGCATTTACGACGGGAATTTTTGCCAGAGCAAATTATGCCAAAGAAAGATGGTCATGGGACAACACGGTCGATCTTTTCTACGGAGTGGTGAAAAATCAGGACGAAGACAGCAGGAAATCAAATGACCGAATTCTCATCGATTCCAAAGTTGGTCTAAAGGCAGGAGAACATTGGAATTATTTCGCCTCCATGACCTTTGCGAGTCAGTTTGCCAAAGGGTATGAATTTGATGATACGGGTCGTACGTTGATTTCCAATTTTGCCAATCCGGCTTATCTTACGATGGCTCTCGGTATGGAATATAAGCCTAATGACGAATTTAGCCTCCGGATTTCCCCGTTTTCTCCGCGATTTACCTTTGTCACTGACACGGATCTCTACCTCAATGTGCCGGACAATTACGGCGTGCCGATTGGAGAAACCGTTCGTCATGAATGGCTCGCAATGAGTCTTTTGGCTGACTGGAACAAACAGTTATCCGAAAACATCAACCTGAAAGCACGCTATGGTATGTATGCCAACTATGAGACGCTTGCCTGGAACGCAATCGATCATCGTCTCGATGTGGTTTTGTCAGCAAAAGTCTCCAATCTGGTGAGTGTTACGCTGACAATGGCCTCTTTGTATGATTTGGATCAAGACGATAAAATACAATTTAGCCAAGGATTAGGTATTGGATTGGTTTATAAGCGAGGGAATTTTCCTGAGAAAAAATAAAAGAAAGCAATTTATTCTTTGGTGTTTTGATTTGAATAGAATTGTATTATTTTTGAATTCATTGTGGTAGTTAAATAATAGTTGGTTTAGTTTTCAAATAAAGGGCAGGAGATTTTCTCCTGCTTTTTTATTTACTCACCTCAGAATAGTTCTATTTTTTTTTTAGGACTTTCATGCTGCCTTCCATCTTTTAGATCGATCGTAAGATTTTGATTTTTTGACTGAAGAGAACGGCATCTGACTGTCAAATGGCGAAGGGGGGGAGTGGGCGCCTGTACACCAACTCAAAAAATATTCGATTCTGTTTTCACAGAAAAAAAATTACGAAAGCTGATTTCGACCCTAACCTCAAAATCAATTTCTCTGAAATGGCAAAATGTGCTACAGCTGAAAAGCCAAGGAGCATTCTGGTAAGTCTTCCAAGAGATTGTGAAGGTAGCCCTGACCTTTGGCACTAAGAAAGGATTCAGATGCGTTTAGCGTGCAGATATTCACTTGTATTTCTTCAAAATTCTCTATCAGATAGAACTCCCAAATACCGGCGTTTATTCCTTCAATCGCCTCATCGATAGATATACTCCATTTTTCGCCCCGCTCATTGATCCCGCCGATATGCGTGATGTCTCCCTCTGATGGGCCGTTTATTACTTTTTTCACATAGAATATTCTGAATCTATCCATAGCCGAAGTTTTTTTTCCTTGGGCGAATATGCATTTGTAATCGAGACCTTCAATTTAAGTTTAGTTTTTTTAAGCTTTTACCCGCCTTTCCAACAGATTTTAACCATTGTGGCTTGGGAAGTTTTTCGCAACGGACAGAAAACAAAAAAGGCTTAGACAATTTGTCTAAGCCTCGAAGTACGCGCGGAAGGATTCGAACCCTCAACCCTCAGAGCCGAAATCTGATATTCTATCCAGTTGAACTACGCACGCATTCTTTTTATCTTAAGCTTCAAGTACTGCTTGTACTTTTTCAGCTGCTTCTTTCAGTGTGATTGCAGACGTCACCTTCAATCCTGATTCGTCGATGATCTTCGCGCCTTCTTCAGCATTGGTTCCCTGCAATCTCACGATAATCGGTACTCGGATATCCCCGATAGATTTGTAAGCCTCTACAACGCCATTTGCGATTCTGTCGCAGCGTACGATGCCGCCGAATACGTTGATCAATATAGCTTTTACGTTGGGATCTTGGAGAATGATTCGGAAACCAGCCTCGACAGTAGTAGCATTGGCTCCTCCTCCCACGTCAAGGAAGTTAGCGGGCTCGCCGCCTGCAAGCTTGATCATATCCATGGTCGCCATTGCAAGGCCGGCACCATTCACCATGCAACCGACGTTTCCGTCAAGTTTCACATAGTTCAGGCCAGATTTGCCAGCTTCCACTTCCAAAGGATCTTCTTCCGCCAGATCTCTCAATTCCGCCAATTTAGGCTGACGGTAGAGTGCATTGTCGTCGATATTCACTTTGGCATCTACTGCCAAGATCTTGTCATCAGATGTTTTCAACACCGGGTTGATCTCAAACTGAGAAGAGTCGGTACCCACATATGCATTGTAAAGCGCTGTGGTGAATTTCACCATCTCTTTAAACGCAGTGCCGGTAAGACCCAACTTGAATGCGACTTTTCTAGCCTGGAAGCCTTGAAGACCAACCTTTGGATCTACCCATTCTTTGATGATTTTCTCAGGGTGCTTTTCAGCTACCTCTTCGATATCCATTCCACCTTCGGTAGAGGCCATGATCACATTGGATCCGGTCGCTCTGTCCAAGAGGATAGACATGTAATATTCTTTTGGCTCAGAGGCGCCTGGATAGTATACATCCTCGGCGACCAAGACTTTGCTTACTTTTTTGCCTTCAGCTCCTGTCTGGATAGTCACCAAGGTGCCTCCTAGGATTGCTGCTGCTTTTTCCTTGACGTCCTCCAACTTCTTGGCAAGCACCACACCTCTGGAACCTGTCTCCTGAACTTCACCTTTGCCACGACCACCTGCGTGGATCTGAGCTTTGATCACATACCAGGAAGTACCGGTTTGAGCGTTGAGTTTTACAGCAGCTTCGTGAGCAGCCTCAGGTGAATCGGCAACGATTCCCTCCTGAATTTTTACTCCGTAACCTTTTAATACTTCTTTTGCCTGATATTCGTGAATGTTCATGTGAATGTGTTTTTTTTCAAAGGCCACATGGAATCTCGCATGACTGGTCACTGCTCCAGTATCTGGCTTTTGTAGCCATGCTCGATTTCATCCCCTGGAAATTTTTGCTCGAAGATAAGGCGATGAGATCGATAAATCAAACCCGGATTTTTCATTTTTCTTCATGAAAAGGCTTTAATTCCTGTATTTGAGGGATTTGTTTTACTTTTAAAAACTCAAAAAAATCTACAATGCTGATAGCCAAAGGGATTCATAAATCCTACGGAAGTCTACACGTTTTAAAAGGTGTTGATCTTGATATTTCCGAATCTGAGATTGTTTCTATCGTCGGTTCTTCAGGCGCAGGGAAAAGTACCTTGTTACACATTCTTGGAACCTTGGATCAGCCTGAAACAGGGGAGCTCAGTATGCAGGGTAAAAATCTACTGTCTCTGAAAGGCGATCAGTTGGCCGATTTCCGGAATCAACAGATCGGGTTTATTTTTCAGTTTCACAACCTGCTGCCCGAGTTTACAGCACAGGAAAACATCCAGATTCCTGGATATATTAAGGGAACTTCACCGAAAGCACTTCATAAAAAATCCGGTGAGCTGGCCGAAATCCTTGGAATCAGCCACAGACTGGACCACAAACCGTCCACGCTTTCGGGTGGAGAACAGCAGCGTGTCGCAGTAGCGAGGGCCTTGATCAATAATCCTTCTGTTGTATTTGCCGATGAGCCCAGCGGAAATCTAGACACCGCAAATGCCAAGGGACTTCATGAGCTTTTCTTCAAACTTCGAAATGAGCTCAAGCAAGCATTCGTCATCGTTACCCACAACGAGGAGCTAGCAGGAATGGCAGATCGCCAGGTCGTGATGCAGGATGGTTTGATTGTCTCCAGTTAGGCTTTTCCCAGCTTGGCGATCATCGCACTCACGTGCTTTTTGTTTTCAAAAATCCCTTCAAAAATCCCTGCAATCTGATGCTTTTCGTCCAAGAGATAAGTAACTCTTTTTGGGATTTTGAGCACAGGAATCAACGCATCAAAGCTTTTGCAGACTTTCCCGTCAGGGTCTGAAAGTAGGTCAAACGGCAACTGATGCACCTTTTTGAATTTCTCATGAGTCGGAATATCGTCTCGGCTGATTCCAAAGACCGGCACTTCCATGTCCTTAAACTCAGTAAACTGATCGCGGAACTCACAGACTTCCGCGGTGCAGCCTTTGGTGAAATCTTTGGGGTAGAAGAACAGAATCAACGGCTTACCCAAGTAATCTTTTAGTTTAAAAATTTTCGCTGAGGTAGAGGGAAGTTGAAAGTCCGGTGCTTGGGTGCCAAGTGCGTGTGCCATAGGTGAGGTTTTGGAGTAAAAGCCGATTTGCAGCCAGAAAGTTTCAGCCAAATAAAATTTCGGAAGATGAACTTTACAGGGCATGCGTGAATTTGCTAGAAGTACCACCTCTTAAATCAAAGCCACCAATTGAAAGTTACCAGCGTACAGGCGATGCTTTTGGCCACTGTATTTTTTGCCATCATGAACGTGTCGGTGAAATTCATACCCCATATTCCGGCGATCGAGATTATACTTTTCAGGTCGATTTTCAGTCTGGTTTTCAGCTACGTGGTGTTGAAAAAGCAGGGGGTCTATGTTTTTGGGAACAATAAGCCAATGCTGATCCTTCGTGGTGTCGTCGGTTCGGTGGGACTGATTTCTTTTTTCTACACACTCCAATATATTCCCCTTGCCAGTGCGGTGACGATGCAGTACCTGTCGCCCATTTTCACTTCGGTCATGGGGATATTTATCCTAAAAGAACGGGTCAGAGCGATTCAATTTTTATATTTCGCGATCTCCTTTGCCGGTGTGGTCGTGTTACAGGGCTTCGATGCGCGGGTTGATTGGGTGTTTGCCGGAATCGGTTTGATCTCTGCTATTTTTTCCGGGATGGCCTATATCGTCATCCGAAAGCTAAAAAACACGGAACATCCTTTGGTAATCATCTTCTATTTTCCTCTCGTTGCGTTGCCGGTCTCGGGATTGGTCAGCTACTTTAGCTGGGTGCAACCGGTGGGCTGGGATTGGCTGATGCTACTTTGGATTGGGATCTGCACCCAAGCAGCGCAGTATTTCCTGACTTTGGCCTATCAGAATTCAAATGTCGCAAAGGTGGCCAACCTGAGCTATTTGGGGATTATCTATGCTTTGATTTTCGGATTTTTCTTCTTTGGCGAGACCTTTCAAATCATGTCATATGTCGGAATGGGGCTGGTTTTGGTGGGAATATTACTTAATCTGCGGGTCAAGCATTAGCATTCAAGACGCTAGACATTAGACCCTAGACTTTAGACCCTAGATCCAGGAAACAAGACATAAACCCAAGATTGGAATAATAGGCTTGATGGTGGCAGGGAGCTCGTAATCGTCAATGGCTTCGCCTTCTTCTTTTTTGTCAGATCGCGCCTTCCGCTTACCTTTAGTTTTGTATTTTAATCCATGTATGAAAATCACCAAAGACCTCTACCAAAGCAATCTCGTCTTGCTGACCGACTTCTATCAACTCACGATGGCGTATGCCTATTGGAAAGCCGGTAAAGGGGAACAAGAGGCGGTTTTCAACCTTTTCTTCCGCAAGCATCCTTTTCAAGGTGGGTTTACTCTGGCGGCAGGATTGGACTATGTGGTAGATTTTTGCAAAAATTTCAAATTTGAAAAAGCCGATCTGGAGTATTTGGAGGTGATGAAGGACCAGGATGGCAGCCCGGTCTTTGAGGCGGCGTTTCTTGAATACCTTCAACAATTGGAATTCACCTGTGATATCGATGCGGTGGAAGAGGGCACGGTCGCCTTCCCCAATTCTCCCTTGGTACGCGTGAGAGGCCCGCTGATCCAGTGCCAGCTGTTGGAGACACCGCTGCTGAATATCATCAATTTCCAGACCCTGATCGCTACGAAGGCCGCCAGAATCAACCTTGCCGCACAAGGCGAACCGGTGCTGGAGTTTGGACTCAGACGGGCGCAAGGGATAGATGGGGCACTGGCCGCGAGCCGAGCTGCCTACATCGGGGGCTGTACTTCTACTTCCAACGTGATGGCGGGCAAACTTTTTGGAATCCCGGTGGCTGGCACGCATGCACATAGTTGGATTCTGTCGTTTGAGACCGAATTGGAGGCCTTTGAAGCTTATGCCGAGGCATTTCCAGATCAGTGCGTCTTCTTGGTAGATACCTACGACACACTTAATGGAGTGAAGAACGCCATCAAGGTCGGAGAGATTTTGCGAAGCAAAGGAAAAGAAATGGTTGGCATCCGCATCGACTCCGGTGATCTCGCCTATTTCAGTTCCAAGGCAAGACAAATGCTGGACGGGGCTGGCTTTCCCGAGGCAAAAATCGTGGCTTCCAATGATCTGGACGAGCATATCATTGCATCTCTTAAGTCCCAAGACGCCGATATCAATGTGTGGGGCGTGGGTACCAAACTGGTCACCGCCTACGATCAACCTGCGTTGGGAGCGGTCTATAAACTTTCGGCTATCAAAAATGAAGAAGGGGAATGGGAGCCTAAAGTAAAAGTTTCCCAGCAATCGCTAAAAATAAACATCCCCGGAATTCACAACACCAAGCGGTATTTCAGCAAGGGAAAGGCCGTTGCAGACATGATTTTTTTGGAAGATCAGCCGATTGACACAAAGGGCGTGGTGATCATCGATCCGGTGGATGCGACGAGAAGGAAGCGACTGATGCCGGCATTCTATCAGGAAGAAGTGCTGCTGAAACCGATCTTTGACAAGGGCAAGAAAGTCTATAAACTGCCCACGCTGACCGAGATTCGAGATCGAGCTACTTCACAACTCGAATCGCTAGACAAGACTCACAAGCGTCTGGTCAACCCGCATCTTTATCCGGTTGGCTTGGAAGAAAACCTGCACCATTTGCGGATGGAACTGGTTTTGAAAGCAAAGAAATTCGACAATGGAGAAGATTAAAAAGTCCGATGCGTTGCTGATTGTCGATGTGCAAAACGACTTTTGTCCCGGAGGAACCCTGGCGGTTGCCGAAGGCGATCAGATCGTCCCGATCATCAACAACATACAAGAAAAGTTTCCGCTCGTAGTCGCCACACAGGATTTTCATCCGGCAGAACACGGAAGTTTCGCAGCAAATCATGCTGGGAAAAAAACCGGAGAATTCATCGAACTGGCTGGGTTGACGCAGATTTTATGGCCGGTGCATTGCGTTCAGGGTAGTCAGGGTGGGGATTTTCATCCTGACCTGAACCGGGGTCAAAGGATGAAGGTTTTTCAAAAAGGAAAAAATCCAGAGGTAGATTCCTACTCCGGATTTTTTGATAATGCTCGTCGAGGTGATACCGGACTGAGCGAGTATCTCAGATCGCAGGGAATCGAACGGGTTTTCGTCTGCGGATTGGCGTTGGACTATTGTGTGAAATTCACAGCGATGGACGCAGAAAGCCTGGGGTTTGAAACCTTCGTCATTTCAGACGCAACACGTGCAGTCAATCTAAGTCCAGGGGATGGATCAAAAGCGCTGGGAGAAATGAAGCAAAAAGGAATAAAGATTTTAACCAGTAAAGACTTATAAGCCATGTTTGACTACGATCCGGAAAAACACTATCCAACCGAAACCGAAAGCAGAGTTGTCATCCGCTTTCAGGATTGCGATCCGTTGCAGCATCTGAACAACGCGAAGTATTTCGATTACTTTTTTAACGCAAGAGAAGATCAAGTCCCGAAGCTTTATGGCTTAGAAATCATCGACTTAATCAAAACCTACAAAGCCGCTTGGGTCGTGTACAACCACAACATCAGCTATGTCAAACCGGCGATGGTGGGAGAGTGGGTGCGGATCATGAGCCGAATTCTTTGGCACAATCACAACACGATCGTAGTCGAATACTACATGACCGATGATTCCAAGACGCAGCTTAAGACTGTACTTTGGTCGACGATGCGTTATGTGACTTTGGCTGAGGGAAAATCCACCGACCACAGCGGTGCCGTGCAGGATTTTCTCAAAGCCACTTCGGGAAATCTGAATGTGGCTGAGACGGAGATCAAGGATCGGGTAAAGGTTTTGGCTGCAGAGCTCAAAAAAGGATAAGGATTTCACCGGCAGAACGATGCGAAAACTCATCATTTATATAGCAGCCAGTTTAGACGGCTACATTGCAAAGCCGAACGACGATCTCAGCTTTTTGAAATTAGTCGAAAAAGAAGGCGAGGACTATGGCTATGCTGCATTCACGGCCACGATCGATACCATCATTCTCGGCCGCAAAACGTACGATTGGGTGCTCGAAGAGATCGGTACGTCTCACTATGACAACGGTGATAGAGACGTTTTTGTAATTACTAAAACCGAACGACCTAGTAGCGGCAGGACAACCTTCTACACTGGCGATCTCGTCGAATTTGTACATCAGCTGAAAGCAAAAGACGGAAAAAACATCTATTGCGACGGCGGTGCCGAATTGATCAATGAGCTTTTAAAAAATGATCTGATCGACGAGTTTATTATTTCTATTGTTCCGGTACTCGTTGGAGGCGGCACGAGGCTTTTCAAGGACGGAAGAGCGGAGCAAGAACTCGAACTGCTAAGCACACAAGCCTTTGACACGGGGCTAACGCAACTTCACTATAGACGAAAGCGCTGATATCAAACCTCAAACCCATAATCGCGCTCGACCAGAGCTATTCTTGTTTTGTAGGCGGAATACCACTTTTCTCTCCCGTATTTTTGGGCGATCAGGTGATCGGTATTCGCTTTCCATTTTTTTATGGCATCCAGATTTTCCCAATATGAAATCGTGATTCCCAATCCGTCCCGCACACTTTCATGACCTAAGAATCCCTCTTGGAGGGCAGCTAACCGCACCATTTCGTCAGCCATATCTCCATATCCTTCATCGACTTCGGTGCGATAGTTCGAGAAAATCACGGCGTAATAGGGGGGCTTTGGAGTATTTGCAATCATTTTTTCAAATGGGAATAGGGGTATAACGTCTCTCGCTTGTCCTAGGTAAAAATAGGAGAATCAGACAAAAGTCCGAACCTACTCGGGCGATTTCATGCGAAACTACCGCTTTGACTTAAATCAAGAAAATCAAAATATTAAACTACAAAATAAGCCAAATCGTAAACAAAATTTTGATGGGGCCATAAATAATCGAGAAATGAAAAATAAACCGTCTATGAGATTTAGTAACACAACTCAAAAAACAAAAGTGATCGGACTTCTGATCGGAGCCGTTCTAGCGCTCAGTTCTTGCGAAGGAGAACTTGAAGTAGTACAAAGCATCAACGAAGAGTTTGCCGGAATCGAGCATATCGAGATTGACGCTTCATTTATGGAAATCAACTATGCAGGAAAATCTGATCAAACAACAGTCAAGTTGGATGGACTGCTAGAGTCTAGCCGCCCGGGAAACTTCAGTATTGACTATCGGCAGGAAGGCACTACACTGTTCATCGAATTGGATAAAAACGGTATGTTCGGGGCGGGCAATCACCGGGCCGTAGTCACCCTAGTTGGCCCAAAATATATGGATCTAAATGTGGAGTCCGGCTCAGGAGAGACCGTAGTTTCGGGTGTCGAATCTCCCACACTTGCTATCAATACAAGCTCTGGAAAAATTCAAGTAGAAGCTCTCAAAGTACCAACGATCCAACTCCAGGTTAATTCGGGATCAATCGAGGGATATAACCTGATCGGAAATGTTGATGCGTGGACTTCTTCCGGTCAGATCGAAATCGAGCAAATGGAAGGCAACTTCAATGTAGAAGCATCGAGCGGATCGATTGATGTCAGGGATCTGGCTGGCAAATTGAACGTGACGCTAAATTCGGGTAATTTGGACCTGGCGAACGTCGCGGAAATTGAAAGTCTCAAAGTGAGCTCAGGCAACATATCCGGTTCGGGTGTAGGTTTGGGACCAAAGACCAAATTGGCCAGTTCGTCAGGAAGGATTTCAATTCGGACCAACTCAAATTTGTCCGATTACAACTATGATTTCGAAGCTGGCAGCGGCAAGGTCGTCGTTGGTGAGAGTTCGTCTTCGGGAACTTTGAAGATCAACAACGGAGCGCCGACCACGATCTCCGGGTCGGTATCCAGCGGTTACATCGAGATCAAAAATTAATCGCTACCCATTGAATTGAGACTCCGGCAAATTGTCGGAGCTTTTTTTTTGATAAAATGACACATTGTTTACCATTTTCTGTTATTCGTTTTGAAAGTTGGGTATTCTGATTAAAAGAGGGAATCTTTCGGAATAATTGGTTTAAAGCAGCTGACAAACGTGTCGGTTTGACATTTATCAAGAAAATCTGACCAAGCAACAGGAGGTCAATTATCTAAGTAAATTTGTATGCAAGACGAGTATATGGTTCTGGTAATCCAAACCTTATTTGGGAAGGAATCCTATTTCAGTTAGCTGCAAAAAGAAACAAAGGTCATTGAGCACTTCGCTTAGGGTTTAATTATGTTTTGAGCCTTTGTATGAAAAGGCACACCAAAAAATTTTCTGTGCATTCGTCCTTTGTACGTCAAATTCCAGTTTCCTGACTGGTAAGAAAAAGGAGGCAAGAAAAGTTGTCTAAATCACCCCCAACCCCGGTTCTATACACCGGGGTTTTTTTAATGAACATGAGTTTCGCGAATAAAGATCAAAGTTCATAAGCTGGCTTTTTTAAATCAGGCTGAAGAGCAATCAATCCCAATCCTAACGAGAATCAAGGATAACACTGGCCAAGGCTGAATCAGTCGGGGAAATTTTAATGATTTCCAGGTAGAAGAAAGAAATCGATTCGACAGTTGTAACTCCGGTAATGCCATTTCATTTCGAGAGACTGTCCAATACCAACCTGACGAGTTCCGCTTTGTCTCCGTTTGGTATCCATCTAGCCACGATCACGAGATCATTTTCCTGATCGACATAGATCATGTTGGTACCGGCTCCGATGTGCATAAATGCACTTTTTGGAGCGTCGGGAGCCTCTTTTAACTCATTGTTGAGGAAGTAGTTCATCATGCCGTAACCCGGGTTCGCCGATGTAGGTGTGCGGGACTTTTCGATCCAAGTAGAATCAATTAGCTGTGTGCCGTTCCAGTTGCCGTTTCTCAAAGTCAAATAGCCGAAGCGTGCCTGATCCCAAGCGGAAAGCATCATGCCGCCTCCCCAATGCGAGCCGCCACTGATGGATTGAATGATTTGCCCGTCGAGGATTACGAAGGAGTTTTCGTAACCGGTCCATCGCCAAGTATCGCTTGCTCCGATTGGATCCATTATTTTCTCTTTAAGCACCACAGGTAGCGGTTTTCTCCAAACATTCAATAGCGCCAAAGCCAGGACATTGACCCGCGTATCGTTGTATTCATAAACCGACCCCGGGGTATTTCGAGCGCGGGACCTCCATTCGCTTGTCTCACCGGATGGACGGTCTGCCCAGTCGGGTTTGCCCCAAAGGCTTCCTTCCCAATCCGAGGTCTGACGAAGCAAGTCATCCCATCGGATCTTTCGGTTGTGTTCTGTGTCAAACAGCTCAAAAACGTCGTCCTCGTACAGGTGATCCGCTTTATTCATTACGGATCGAACGGGATCAAAAGGATAAATCGGAGCCATATACGGATAGACTAGGTCCATCTCATCTTTGATCAATCCCACAGCGACAGCCAGTCCAGCGGTCGTGGAGAGAAAGCTTTTGGCAACACTGAAAGTCAAATCCACCCTACTTGGATCTCCCCATTGACCGACCACGTATCCTTTGTAGATGATCAGCCCGGCGGCGGAACCACGGCTTTTCATCGGTCCCACAGGATAGCCAAAGGGTTCACGCCCAAACGCACTCTCGTAGTGGGCAATCTTAAGGTTGGCGTTTTGGGAGCTTTCGTGCGCTTTGGCAAAGGTGATGGCTTCGGCGAGCTTGGTTTCATTGATACCGAGTTCTTCAGGTTCTTTCACCAGCCAGTTGTTCTTAACTGGAAAATAAGTTTGCGCTTGAATAGAAAACTGGAGTAAAAAACAGATTGATAGAAGCCAGGAAAGTTTTTTCATGCGGTAGTGATTTACTACGATGATACTGATTTTGCATTGATTGAATGCCTCCTTTTATCAAACTTTCCACTGTTGACTGAAACTTTTAAACACTATTGCCTAGGGTTGGTTAGGAGATAGATTGTGACTTTTCACTTGAATATTGAATGATTTTTATTTTCAGCTCAGATTAGATAGGTGTCTTATGGAAAAAGAAAAAATATATATCATCGGAGCAGGTTTAGCAGGGCTGGTAGCAGCCTTGGAGCTTGAAAAAGCTGGATTTTCGCCGGTGATTCTAGAGTCTTCCAATAGGATTGGCGGGCGAATCAAGACGGATGAGGTGGACGGGTTTTTATTGGACCATGGTTTTCAGGTGTTGAACACCGCCTATCCGGAGCTTAAAAGGTATCTGGATCTGTCAGCCTTACAGTTGAAAGCATTCCTGCCCGGTGCCGTAGTGTTTGATAAAAACGAGCTCTACATCATTTCCGACCCGATGCGAGATCCATTTCAACTGGTTGGGATGGCATTTTCTAAGGTTGGGACCTTGAGAGATAAGCTGAGGCTTTTTACCCTTGCCAGGGAATTGAAAAAGAAGACGAACGAAGAAATCTTTGACGACCTCTCTCTGCCGACACATCAGTATCTGAAGAACTACGGTTTTTCTGATCAGATCATCCACAACTTTTTCAAGCCATTTTTCAGAGGGATTTTTTTAGAAAAGCACCTGAATACCTCTTCGAGGATGTTTGAGTTTGTTTTCAAGATGTTTTCGATAGGGCATGCTGCTGTGCCTGAAAAGGGAATGGGGGAGATTCCCGCAATGATCCGCCGTCAACTCAGCAAGACGCAGCTTTACTTCAATACGCCTGTCAATCAGGTGAAAGGTAAGACGATTCACCTGGAAAATGGAGATGTCCTCGAGGCTGATCGGATTGTCATTGCTGTGCAGCCCGATCGGGTGATGAGGCAGTTGCAGGGGCAGTTTTCTGCGCCACAGCAGGTGATTAATCTGTATTTTTCACTTCAAAAATCCTTCATCGGAAAACCCATGATCGGCTTACTGACCGGGAATCATTTGATTAACAACATCGCATTCATGGACGATGTATCTAAATCGTATTCAAAAAATGGAAGAGCGCTGCTTTCCGTGTCGATTCTATCTTCTGAACTGGAGGAAGCAGATTTGATCAAGGCTGTGAAGTCGGAACTGGAATGGATTTCCGGTGTTTCGGCTGAATATTTTCAATTTGTGAAAGCGTTCTGTGTTTCCCATGCCTTGCCCTTCCTTGAAGACTTGAAATACAGCATCCCGATGACCGAGTGCAAGATAACCGACCATGTCTATTTGGCTGGGGATTACCTGCTAAACGGCTCGATCAACGCTGCTATGACTTCGGGAAGGATAGCGGCAGAGGCGATTGTGCATAGCTATATGCCGACGCATTGATGATAGTTTTTCTTCGACCACAACGATTTGGAGTGAAGTAATGGAAATCCACTTATAAGCTTCGATGGAAAGTAAACTAATTAAAGATCTGTAGCGAACACCGATCGGGCTCCGTCTTTAAAACGAATTCTTTTTATCACATGAAATCCTACCATTTTTCATTTGCTCTTGTCATTAGTCTCCTCATGGGATGTCAGTCGGATACGGATCCTACATGCTTGGAGGTTACCAAGATAGGGATCGATCCATGTGGTGGTGGGATGTTAGTCTCCGTCAAAAAACCGGAAAATATGGGTGAAATCATTTCCTATCAGGGGACGATGTATTCGAATGTGGTGAAAGTATTTACGAGTGAGGGTATACCTGCGTCAACTACCTCATATATCCAAGTCAGAGATTTCGATCCAGAAAAAGACCAGCAGTTTTATGGAATTTGCCTTGCGATTTATGCGCCGTTTCCAGTCCCTGGCAAAGTGGCAACTTACTGGAGCGAGACCCCTTGTTGATTGTCCAACCAGAGATTATTTAAGGGTAAGCGTTGCAGATTTAGGGCAAAAAAAATGTCGCTGAAATTAACCTTCAGCGACATTTGAGTTAATGCGTTTTCATTTCTTGTTGTGGACTTATTTCCCAATCGGAGTTTCGTCACACTTCACGTCACCCGCCACATATTGCATCCCGTCCAGATAGAACTGCAGCAAGTCAGGGTTTTCGAAGCTTTGCGCGTTGTGAGAGGGGGAGATGTACATGACCTTTCCCTTACCTTCCGCTCTGATCCAAGCTACATAAGTTTTGCCTTCGGTCAGCTCCTGACCTTTGCGCTGGTTCTTGATCTCGGCATTATTGAAATAAAGCAAAGGCTTAAAGTCTAGCTCTTCGTAGGCATTTTTGTAGAAATAAGGTTCATCCGTATGGTTGAATCCCTCCGCCGGAAACGCCTGAACCAATGGGTGCTTCGGATCCTCTACTCGCACTTGGTGTGGCTGCTGCGGCGGGTGATAGTCAAAGCTTGCTCCAAGCAACCTGCTGAATTCCCAAGAATTATTCTGAGTGGTCACTCCGCCGTGAATGACCAGCAGCCCACCGCCTTTTTCCACATAGCGAAGCAGGTTGGCCTCCAATTCATTTGCTTTTTTCATCAATGCAGCAGAATCATAGCCGGTGCCGGCATCCTTTTTCAGCTTATCCCAAAACAGATTTCGGTGATCGCCAATCGAACAGGTGTTGTTGAGGATGACTGCATCGTATTTTTTGAGGTTTTTGGCTTCAAATTCGTAGATGTCCTTGCTGCCACTTACGTAAAAAGCATCACTTTTTTCACCGACGATTTTGAGCATTTCTTCCGTGTGGGGGATTACCCAATGGTCGAAGCCGGTGTGAAGGGAAAAAACCAAAATGTTCTTCTTTTTGGCTGGAAAGGTCGCTTTTTCAGGAGCTATACCCCTGATTTTGTTCTTCCAGGCGTCATCTAGAGTGACCTTGTCGAGGCCTTGCGCACATGAAAAAC
This sequence comes from Algoriphagus jejuensis, assembly GCF_039523455.1. Lineage (NCBI taxonomy): Bacteria > Pseudomonadati > Bacteroidota > Cytophagia > Cytophagales > Cyclobacteriaceae > Algoriphagus > Algoriphagus jejuensis. Next base: position 122,590 of record NZ_BAAAFI010000001.1, read on the forward strand.
CGAGAGTGGAAAAGAAAACGATTGCGTAGAAAAGGGAACGCTTCATAATTGATTAGTATAACAGGGTTAATGCTTTCTTTGAGATTTTGATAAATTGGAATCTCAAGCCCAATAACCTGAATTTTCCATGCGTTTCAAAAGAGTATTATTGGTATGCCTCGTTTTATCGAGTTTTTCTACGGGATCGTTTTCGCAAAAAGTGGATCTCAAAGAAACTTCAAAAGGCATTGATTTTCTGATTGACAATCAACACGTTTTAAGCTATCAAACTGCAAAAGAGCCAGTTCCCCAGGGTATCAAAGAGGCTTTCAGCAAGTCCGGTTTTATCCACCCGATTATTTCCCCAAGCGGTCAGGTACTCAGCCGCATCCAGCCTACAGATCACTACCATCACTACGGAATCTGGGGTCCTTGGACTCGAGCCACGATTGGTGGGAGAGAGGTTGATTTTTGGAATCTGGGAGATGAAAAAGGCCGTGTGGACTTCGCCAGGGTCCTTTCCAAGAAGGTGGTCGGAGGTGCTGCAGAGCTAAATGTGAGACAAAATCACCTTGATCTCAAAGCTCCTGAAAATGAAAAACTAGCCATAGAAGAAGACCTGCGGATCAAAGTAAAACCGGCAGATAAAAGTCGGTACATGGTCGACTACACCACCACAATTGAAACGAAAATTCCCGGAGGGATCCTGCTTGATGACTATCGCTATGGCGGGGGCATCGGCTATCGGGCAACGGAACTCTGGGGCGATGCAAACAGCAGCATCTTGACATCTGAGGGCAAAACCCGAAAAGACGCGGACGGAACCAATGCTAAGTGGGTGATCGTAAAAGGCAAGACTGCCGATTCCTCGGGTGAAAGTGGAATCCTATTCCTCAGTCACAATACTAACAAGGCTCACCCCGAGCCGCTTCGCGTTTGGCCGCTGGGGCAATACAAAGGGGAAGGGAACGTCTTTATCGAATTTTGCCCGATCAGACATGAATCTTGGGAGATTCAGCCCAACGAGCGCTATACATTAAAATACAGAATGATCGTCTTCGATGGAGAGCTAACAGCGGAAGAAGCCGAGGAGTATTGGAGAGCTTTCGTCAAATAACAGAAATCATACGACCTAGAATATATACCTATGCAAAGAAGAGACTTTATGAAAACAACGGCCTTGGCGACAGCAGCCTTTGGCTTTCCGACGATAGTACCGGCTTCAGTTTTTGGCAAAAATGCCCCAAGCAATCGCATTACTATTGGCCAAATCGGCTGTGGTCGAATTGCTCGCGATCACGACATGCCCGGTACTTGGCGGCATGAAGTTGCGCAATACGTTGCCGTGTCGGATCTAGACAGCAATCGCATGGCCGATGGCAAAAAACACATTGAGGACTATTACACCAAGAAAAATGGCAGTCCCTACGTAGACGTAAAACAATATGGAGACTATCGGGAAATGCTCCTTAACAAAGAGATCGATGCAGTCATTATTTCCACTCCGGACCATTGGCACTCTCAGCCAGCCATGGAAGCAGCCTTGGCTGGAAAGCACGTTTACGTCCAAAAACCTACTTCGTTGACCATAAAGGAAGGCCGACAATTGGTGGATGTGGTCAACAAAACCGGTGTAGTATTACAATTGGGCACGCAACAACGATCCAGTGAGCAGTTTAGAAGAGCGGCAGAATTGGTGAGAAACGGTCGGATAGGGAAACTTCACACCGTCCGTATCGGACTACCCGGAGATCCCTCTGGTCCAGATGCTCCCGCGATGCCGGTTCCGTCTAATCTGAATTTTGAGGCTTGGCTGGGCTCTACTCCAGAAGTGCCCTACACCGAGATTGGGGTTCACCCGCAGGTCGGATATGATCGTCCCGGATGGTTGAGAATTGAAAACTACGGTGCTGGAATGATCACAGGATGGGGGCAACACCATTTTGACTCTGCCGCTTGGGGTATGGATACAGAGCTCACCGGGCCGAGATATGTCGAAGCAGTTGCTGAATTCCCTCGTTCTGGGCTCTGGAATGTTCATGGTGACTTTATGGTCAAAGCGGAATACGACAACGGAATCATGATGTTCACCTCCGGAGGCTATCCAAACGGCATCCGCTACGAAGGTACCGAAGGTTGGATTTGGGTTTCCCGAGGAAACTATGTCGCGTCCTCTTCTGATCCTGTCGCACAAGGAAATAATGCTAAAGCATTGGATGCCTCAGATCCCAAGATTTTGCAATCGGTAATCGGACCGGAAGAAATCAATTTGACACGAAGCACCGAGCATCATGGCAACTGGCTGGGAGCGATCCAAGGAAACAATGAATTGCTGTCTCCTGTAGAGATTGGGCACCGCTCCTGTTCCGTTTGTCTGGTTAGCCATATCGCCATGAAGATGGGACGAAAACTGGAATGGGACGCAAAGAAAGAGGAGTTTGTGAATGACCGAGAAGCGAATGCCCACCTTAGTCGTCCGCAGCGAAAGCCTTGGGGAACAGACTATGTAAAGATGTAGTGTTGAAGATGGGAGACGAGCCTAGGGCGAACTCCCCCTTAGTTTTACTTTTGGAAAAGTATCTTACCCAAGGGGGTAGGGGGATATTTCTGGAATTAAGCTGTGGATAACGTTATTTCGGTGTTCTCTACGATCTTCCCTTTTTCTAAAATTGTATTAGGCCACTTAAAGGCCTATCTATGATCATAACAAATCAATCAATGTTTTCCAATAAAATCAAATTAGGCGCCGCTATGGCCCTTTTTTCAGTTTCATGTTCAAGTCCTGAAATGAAAACCGAAACTTCTGAATTAGACTCAAAAGTCAGGATCATGACTTTGGATCCTGGACATTTCCATGCCGGATTGATTCACAAGTCAATGTATCCAAGTGTGGATTCCACGGTATATATCTTTGCGCCCGAAGGAGCAGAACTGAAAGACCACCTAAATCGGATCGCTGGGTATAATACCCGATCCGAAAATCCAACTGCCTGGAATCTGGAGGTTTACACGGGTTCAGATTACTTGCAGAAAATGATCTCGCAAAAGCCTGGCAACGTGATGATGGTGGCGGGAAAGAACAATCAAAAAGTGGACTATATCCTGGCAGCTGTTGAAAACGGAATTCACGTCTATGCCGACAAACCGCTAGTCATCAATCCTGAAGGATTCAAGAAACTGGTGAAAGCCTTTCAGGTGGCCGAGGACAAAAAACTTCTGGTTTTCGACATCATGACGGAACGGTTTGAGATCACGACTTTGCTTCAACGTGAGCTTTCTATGATTCCGGAGGTCTTTGGCGAGCTGGAAAATGGAACTCCGGACAACCCGGCAATCACCAAGGAGTCGGTCCATCATTTCTTCAAATACGTCTCTGGGGCGCCGTTGATCCGACCCGACTGGTTTTTTGATGTCGCAATCGAGGGAGAAGGTATTGTGGATGTGACGACTCACCTGGTGGATTTGATCCAATGGGAGGCATTTCCTGAGGAAGTGCTAGATACCACGGATGTGCAGATGCTGTCGGCCAAGAGGTGGACTACCCCCTTGACCCTGGAGGAATTTCAAAAGGTAACGGGCAAGACCGAGTTTCCTGACTTTCTTCAGAAAGACGTTAAAGACGGCAAGCTGGAAGTCTTTGCCAATGGAGAGATGAACTACACGCTAAAAGGTAAACATGCCAAAGCGAGCGTGATCTGGAACTATCAGGCTCCTGAGGGAAGCGCAGACACACATTATAGTATGATGCGAGGCTCCAAAGCCAACCTGATCATTCGTCAGGGAAAAGATGAAAACTACCGCGCAGCCTTGTATGTCGAGTTGATTGGTTCTGATCTGGCGCAGTTGGAGAAAGCCGTTAAAGAAACGCTCCAGGCAAGATATCCGGGGATTGATTTGCAGAAAATGGCCTCAGGGGAGTATCAGGTAATGGTGCCGGATTCTTATCACAACGGTCACGAGGCACATTTCGCGCAAGTGACAGAGCGATTTTTGGAGTATTATCAGGCGGGAAAGTTGCCTGCCTGGGAAGTTCCAAACATGATCACTAAGTACTACACGAATATGAAAGCGAGGGAATTTGCGCTGAAATAGGAAAGTGGCTGTTGTTGCCTTTGTTGAAAACATGACGATCTTCAATCCGAAACAAAACAAGGACTTTAGGGTTGGGTAGGTTTAAATCTACTCAGCCCTTTTTTGTGTTTTAGCACAAATGTATGGCCTGAGAATTAGCCAAAGAAGGCCGGGGTATTGGTTTTTTGGAAAAAGAAAGATAAAACCATCCAAAGTTCAGTGCTTTCGTATAGGATACAGGTGAGATCGGTCGGGATCGTTCTTGGAAATACGGAGCGGCGGATTTAACCCTAAAAAACAGTAGATTTATACAGGTACAATTCATTTTAAAAGGGAATCAAAACCGAAATTTTTAGAGAAACCAACAAGAAACCACAATGAAAAATCTGGAATTTGGAAATGGAGACAAGCTACCCATTCTCGGACTGGGCACCTGGAAGAGTAAGGCTGGGGAAGTGAGAAAAGCGGTGTATTGGGCGATCGAAGCTGGATATCAACACATAGACTGCGCGGCTGTTTATCAAAACGAAAAGGAAGTTGGGCAGGGTATTTCCGACGCAATGGGAGATGGACTCGTCAAGCGCGCGGAGATCTTTGTCACCTCCAAACTCTGGAACGATAGCCATCGGCATGAGGATGTGAAACCTGCCTTGGAAAAATCTCTGAACGACCTTAGACTGGACTATTTGGATTTGTACTTGGTTCATTGGCCGATCTCATTTAAGCGCGGAGTTGGTTTTGCGGAACATCGGGAGGAGTATTATACCTATAAAGATGTGCCTTTGACACAAACCTGGGAGGCGATGCAGGAGCAAAAATCCGCTGGGTCTGCCAAACACATTGGTGTATCAAACTTTAATCAAGCCAAGTTGAAGGAGCTTTTGGCAATGGCTGGTGAAAAGCCGGAAATGAATCAAGTGGAAATGCATCCGTTTTTGCCGCAGGAGCCCTTGGTGAATTTTTGCAAAGAAAATAGCATTCTCATGACTGCCTACTCGCCCCTAGGTTCGCCTGATTCCAGAGGTGAGCGACATAAAAACGACCCCAAATTGCTTGAAAACCTGGTTTTGAAGTCAATCGCGCAGAAGCACTCCGCAAATGTAGGGCAGGTGCTGATCGCATGGTCCATGTCCAGAGACATCGCCGTGATTCCTAAGTCGGTGAATCAGGGTCGGATTGTCGAAAACCTGAAGTCCACCGAGCTAACTTTGGACTCAGAGGATTTAAAAAAACTGGCAGCTATTGGAACTTCCCATCGCTTTATCGATGGAAGTTTCTTTACCGGTTCTCAGAGTCCCTACAAGTCCAACGATCTGTGGGATAGCTAAAAAAATTCCCGGCTCATCAGAGCCGGGATTTTTTACTCTTCAATTTCCAATTTTTCGAGAATATCGGCTAGTTCATTCAGATCTTTTAGGCCGGGTTTCGTTTCCTCTCCTCCGCTTAGTGAGATTCCATAGATTCCGGTGTTCTCAATCAAGTCCAAGATATTGTCTTTAGTGATTCCACTACCCAGTATGACTTTGCAGTTCTTAGAAAGAATGGCCAGCGTCTCCAGATCCTCCAAGGATAGGGGCTGCTGGTCGGAGGTGACGTGAAGTATGATTTCGGCATTGGCCATACCGTCAGCTACTTCCAATTCGATGTGTCTGATTTCCAGAAGTGGTATTTTATAGATTAGATTGTATCCTGAGCCAGCGAGTACCTTTAGGCCATCGATTCGGTCAAATTCCACCCAGGTTATCCCTGGGTATTCCCTAAGTACCTGAAGAATATCCGGTTCGGATTTATAGGTAAATTGTCCGACAAGATCCACTCCAGACACCCATCCGGTGATTTCTTTAAAAGTTTCGGGGCTGATGAAGTTTTCTGAACCTCTGTTGAGATCAAATCCGAGCAGATTGACATACATCCCTGCTCCATATCGGGCATCGGTTAGGTTAGATATGCTGTTTAGTTTTACAAAAGTCTTTAGCGCCATGTAATAGAAAGTGGATTTTTGCCGAAGGTAAGCAGGTCATTTTTCTCAGAAAAGTTTTAAAACGAGATAGGGTGAAATTCAGGTCTCTGTCGGTGTCCTGGAGAATGATTCTAATTTAAGTAGTATATTTTCGGCATGCATTTACGGTTCCCCGCGGTAATTTTCATAATTGTCTTGTTGCTTTCTTCTTGTAGCGAAAAGATCGAGTCACCCAATCTGGATTTGGAGCATGATTATCAGCCCTTGGTGATTGGGAATTTCTGGATCTATCAAGTGGACGAGACGATCCATTACGGGGAAAATGACTCCGAGACGTCCCGGTATTATTTCATGGACCGGATTCGTGGCACTTATGTGAATGCAGAAAACGAGATTACTTTTATTGTAGCGCGTTCTAAATCGCCTGATAAGGTCGCTTGGACGCCGGAGTTGGAATACACGATGATTTATCGTGATAAGATTTTGCTTAGAACAATTTATAATATGCCGATCGCCGCGCTTGTATTCCCGCCGGAAGCAGGACGCATCTGGAATGGAAAAAGCTACCAAGCCGAAGGAGACGACGATTTTGAAATTGATCTTTCCGGCGCCGACTCTATTCCCGGTTTCGAAGGCATTTCGGCAGTCAGAGTGATTCAGGAAGACCTCGATGACAGGGTTACGGTACGAGACATCCGGTATGAAGTGTTTGGAAAGGGAGTAGGACTCCTCGAGTCGCATAGCGAAGTCTTAACCTATTGTTCCCGAAATGATTGCCTCGGAGATCAATTAATAAGTAGCGGGAGCGAGACAAATTTGAAATTGGTGGAATATGGCAAGGATTAATTCTTGCATAGGAGTGGTGTTTTTGGTGTTGCTTGGGTTTACTGCAACCGCACAAGATCGTTATGCGGTGTATTTTAAGTATAAGCCGCAAACGGAGTTTTCCCTGCTCAACCCGCAGGAATTTTTGACCCAAAAAGCGCTCGACCGCAGAACCCGAGAAGGCGTGCGAACAGATAGTCTGGATCTTCCGGTCGCCGCCAAATACCTCGATCAATTGGCCCTCTTGTCTGACTACCTGCTTTATTCCAGTAAATGGATGAATGCCGCAGTCTTGGTTACCGATAAGTCCCGAGCAGATCAGATAGGTACCTTTCCATTTGTGGAGAAAGTTGAGCTGGTCGCAAAGAACTTCTTGGCTAATCCTACTGCATCAACCGGCGAAAGGAGTAGAGCCTCGGCCCTTAACGAGAACAACACTAACTTGCCAAAGCTGAATAATCGGGAGTTGACGGTTGCCGAGAATTCTTATGATTTTCAAAATAAATTGATTGGAATCGACGTGATGCATGCGGAGGGATTCACCGGTGAGGGAGTGACCATTGCAGTTTTTGATGCAGGTTTTCCAGGTACCGATACCGTTTCAGCATTTGTCCATCTTTTTACAAACAGTCAAATCGTCGCTCAGCGTGATTTTGTGAGACCGTGGAATAGAGACGTTTTCTCCGGCCATCAGCACGGCACCAACGTACTTTCCTTAATTGCAGCCAATGAACCCGCAAAGTTGGTTTCCGGCGCTTATGGCTCGGACTTTATTTTGGTGATTACCGAGGAAGTGGAAACAGAATACAGGGTGGAGGAATTCAACTGGGTAAGAGCTGCGGAATTTGCAGACAGCTTGGGAGCGGACATTATCAGCAGTTCGTTGGGATATTGGGATTTTGACGATCCGGCTATGAATTACACCGTTGAGGATCTGGACGGAAAGACCACAACCATTACTCAGGGTGTGACTATTGCATCTGAAAAAGGAATTCTCATTGTCAACTCAGTCGGTAATTATGGTTCAGCAGGTGAGTCCAGCCTACTCGCTCCGGCCGATGGAGCCGGGATCATCTCCGTAGGCTCGGTCAATGCCAATGGGGAAGTGTCTTCCTTTAGCTCGCGCGGACCTACGGGTGATGGGAGGGTCAAGCCCGAACTGGCCGCGTTTGGTGATAGTCCTGTTTTGATTCGTGCTAATGGTACCGTGGGATCTTCCAACGGCACTTCGTTTTCCGCTCCACAGATTGCTGCGCTTGCGGCGGGACTTTGGGAGGCCAAACCTGAATTGACCAAGGCAGAGCTGATGGAAAATTTGTTCAGAAGTGCCTCCCAGTATGGGAATCCCGACAACTTACTTGGCTATGGCGTACCTAACTTTTACAACGCATTGTATGGAGAGATCCTTTCCGTGGAAGATCAAGAAACAATTGCCTGGAAGGTCTTCCCCAATCCTCTTGTTGCAGATGAAGTCACCATTTATTTTGGTACTGGTACAACTTGTAGCTTTGAATTGATCGACATGACCGGAAGACCGCTGATTCAGTCAGAACTCTCCAGATACGACTCTCAGTCTCCTTATCAGGTTCAGATGTCGGGCATCAAGCCCGGATTTTATCTGATTCTCCTTCGGGAAGGCTCTTATCTGAAACAAACCAAGCTTATGAGACGCTAGTCCCTCTTAGTCGCACGAATTGAATTTCTATTGATTTATAAATCTAATTGACTCCCATGACACCTTTTATTGCCCCCTCGATCCTCGCCGCTGATTTTGCCAATATTCAAGCAGAAGTGGAAATGCTCAACGCTTCGGTGGCGGACTACATTCACGTCGATATCATGGATGGAGTATTTGTTCCAAATATTTCCTTTGGGATTCCTGTGATGGAAGCGATCTCCAAACATGCAAAAAAGCTCCTAGACGTCCACTTGATGATTGTCAATCCAGATCAATACTTGGAAGCTTTCAGAAAAGCGGGAGCGGAAATCATCTCAGTTCACTACGAAGCCTGCACGCATCTACACCGGACGGTGCAGGCGATCCATCATTTGGGAGCCAAAGCTGGGGTTGCGATCAATCCGCATACACCAGTCGACCTATTGCAAGAGATTATTGCGGATATCGACCTCGTCTGTGTGATGTCTGTCAACCCTGGATTTGGAGGCCAAAAGTTCATCGAAAACACGTATTCCAAAGTCGAAAAATTAAAGGAACTGATCTTGAAAAAAGGCTCTTCGGCCAAGATTGAAATCGACGGAGGGGTGAATCTGTCAAATGCTCCAAAGCTAATCACAGCGGGTGCAGATATCCTGGTTGCGGGCAGTTTTGTATTCAATTCTCCAGACCCAATAGCAACCATAAATGGACTAAAAGGCATCTGATTTTGTCGCTTTTTTTGCCGACCTCTCATTACAAAATATAAAAAAAAGGTCATTTTTTTCTTGGATTTTGCCGCTGTGACCTTTTAATTGTGAGATTAATCACTAATAACTAATACTAGTATGAAAAAAATTTGGATGTTTTTGTTCCTTTTTGGAGGATTGAGTTTGATCGCATTTTCGCAGGAAGCACCTGCGGCAGAGGATGTTACAGACGATGAGCTTAAGAAGTTCGCTAATGTGGAATTCATGACTTCTGAATTTGTCGAAAAAAAGACGGGAGAGCTGAAGGACATGATTCTCAATAATGAGGTCATTGGCGGAGGTGCGAGATATAATGAGATCAAAGACGCTTGGGGAGATGCCGCCAAGGAAGCGGAGATTGAGCTGACAGAGGAAGAGAGAGCGGCGTATAAAGCCATCAAGGATTTTCAGGACTCACTACAGGAATCAGTGGTTGAATATAAGACTGAACTGATCAAGGATGACGAAGTGCTTGGGGTGTCTATTTACAACAAAGTAAACGGTGCGATCAAAGAAGATCCCGCGATGAAGGAAAAGCTGGATCAGATGGTAGAGGAAATGAAAGGTGAAGACGAAGACGGCGCGGTATAATCCAACAATTTCTTTTTCTGATAAAATATTTAGAGAAGTCTCCACAAAAAGGAGGCTTCTTTTTTTAATTTCACACCAAGCTAAGTAGTCCGTCGTTACTCTATCATGACCTTCAGAAAATTACTCCCATCTTTTCTTATTTTACTAGTAGTTCAGGCGAATGCATTTGGACAGGATGAGGATATTTTCGGTATCAGTGAAAGAGCTAAGCAACCCAAAAGTGAGTCGGCAGCGGGGAATGTTTTTAGAAATGCAGTGGAGATGTTTGCATTGGAGTTTTCTACAGGTGCGGCTTATCATCAGATGAATACCATGTTTTATTCTGAAAAGGCTTCGCTATATCCTATCTCACAATATCAAAACCTAGATAACTCATCGTATTCCCTTCAAGATACGCTTTCACTTTCCGGCAATGCCTGGACATTTCCACTGATCAATACAGGAGTGAGATTGAATCTTTTCAACCTCCTAACCATTGGAGGTGGTTATGGAATCGAGTGGGGGAACCTCTCACCGATGAGGGGTAATGATCACGAGTTTAAATTTGAAGGTGCCACCTACCAAATCAGCAAATTTTACGGAACAGTGGGATTAGTTTTGTTTGATGCTAAGCGCAGACAGAACATTCTCAAATGGCAATACAGAAAATACAGTGACAACAACCTGTACATGCAATCAGAGCTTCGCCAAAGAGCTCGGGCAAATTACCCCTGGAGATTTATTTTAGAGGGTGAGTTTGGCAATCTAAATTTGAAAAAGGCCTACGATCCCGCTTTGGACAATGGCTCGACACCCTATGTCCCTCGTTTGGCAGTGGCTGAAGATCCATATTTTGGAATGTCCCTTAGGGTAGAATATGATTTTTCGGAATATGCCAAACTGTTTGTCAAAGGCGGCGCAGAGTTTAGAGAGTTCACCTATGCGGCAGCTGATTTCTCTGAATTTCAGAATATTGACCAAAACATTTACGCGCTTCAGGCCGGTATGGCAATTAAAATTCCCGGCACTAAACGATGCAAGTATTCGGGATGTGGAGTGGTGATGAAGCACATGCACGATGGGGTGGAATATCGCGGCAGTTCTATTTTTAATATGCAAAACCGAAAGATCGGACAATGGTATTGAGTGCTTGATTGGCGGATAAGGTTTGCAGGTGGAGTTTCGAAACCGTGCAGTTTTTACTATCTTGCAACTTAATTTGAAGCGTGAAAAAGTACTTTATGGCCCAAGGAGAGAACGAGCACATCATACCAATCAATATTGAGGAGGAAATGCGTGGAGCCTACATCGACTATTCGATGTCGGTCATTGTTTCAAGAGCCCTTCCTGATGTCCGAGACGGACTAAAGCCAGTTCACAGACGTATCCTCTATGGGATGCAGGAACTTGGCGTACTACACAACAAACCTTATAAGAAATCAGCCAGAATCGTCGGTGAGGTTTTGGGGAAATACCACCCACACGGGGACTCCGCAGTTTACGAAACGATGGTTCGTATGGCCCAGGAGTGGTCCCTGAGGTATCCGATGGTCGATGGCCAGGGAAACTTTGGTTCCGTTGACGGCGACAACCCAGCAGCAATGCGATACACCGAAGCAAGACTGAAAAGAATTGCCGAAGAGCTGCTCGTGGACATCAACAAAGAGACCGTTGACTTTCAGTTCAACTTTGATGATTCCCTCAAAGAACCGACCGTACTTCCTGCCAAAGTTCCTGCGCTGCTGCTAAATGGTGCCTCTGGTATTGCAGTAGGTATGGCAACTAACATGGCTCCCCACAACTTGGGCGAAGTCATTGATGGCATTGTGGCTTATATCGATAACCGTGAGATCACCATCGCCGAGCTGATGAAATTCATCATTGCTCCAGATTTCCCGACTGGGGGGATTATCTACGGATACAATGGCGTAAAGGCGGCTTTCGAAACTGGTAGAGGCCGTGTTGTCGTCCGGGGCAAAGCCAATGTCGAGCTCAAGGACGGTGGGAATAAGGAGATGATCGTCATCACCGAAATCCCCTACATGGTCAATAAGGCTAACATGGTGGAGAAAACTGCCGCCTTGATCAATGAGAAAAAAATCGAAGGAATCTCCGCGATTCGGGACGAGTCGGACCGTTCAGGGATGCGGATTGTCTATGAACTTAAGCGGGACGCTATCTCAAGCGTTGTCTTAAATAATCTTTACAAACACACAGCCTTACAGACTTCATTCTCAGTCAATAACGTTGCGCTTGTCAAAGGACGACCGTATACACTAAACCTGAAAGATTTGATCGTTCACTACGTCGCTCACCGACATGAAGTGATCGTCAGAAGAACAGAATATGAGCTGAGGGAAGCCGAGAAAAGAGCCCACATTCTACAGGGCTACCTGATTGCATTGGATCATTTGGATGAAGTTATTTCTTTGATAAGAAGTTCTCCAGACCCTGAGACTGCCAGAAACGGCTTGATGGAGCGATTTGAGCTGAGCGAGATCCAAGCTCGTGCGATTCTAGACATGAGATTGCAGCGCCTTACGGGCATGGAGCGTGAAAAGATCATTCAAGAACATAAAGAAATCATGGCCTTGATCGAGGAGTTGAAGGAAATCCTGGCCAATGAAGACAAGCGGATGGAAATCATCAAGACCGAGCTTCAAGAAGTGAGGGATCGATATGCTGATGACCGTCGCACGGAGATCGAGCACAATGCTGAGGACTTCAGCTACGAGGATATGATCCCTAATGAAGAAGTGGTAATCACCGTTTCCCACGAGGGATATGTGAAGCGTACCGCTTTGACCGAGTACAGAACTCAAGGCCGCGGCGGAGTTGGTTCCAAAGGCGTCAGCACCAAAGTGGACGATTGGACCGAATACATCTTCATGGCGTCCACACACAACTACCTGTTGATCTTCACAGACAAAGGCAAATTGTTCTGGCTGAAAACATACGCCATTCCAGAAGGTTCGAAGACTGCCAAGGGCCGTCCGATCCAAAACCTAATTAACATCGAGTCTGATGACAAGATCAGATCGATCATTCAGGTCGATAGTTTGGATGACCAGGATTACCTGAACAATCATTTCCTGGTAATGATCACCAAGCGTGGAATCATCAAAAAAACGACTCTTGAGCAATACAGCCGTCCACGATCCAACGGTATCATCGCCTTGAATATAAGGGAAGATGATCAATTGGTAAATGTCAGCATGACCAATGGTAGCCAGCACGTTGTGATCGCAGCGAAGTCAGGCAGAGCGATCCACTTCCCTGAGACGGCTGTTCGTCCTATGGGCAGAACTGCCACAGGGGTGAAGGCGATAACGTTAAATGGTGATAAAGATTATGTCATTGGCATGGTTTGTGCCTCAGAGGAAAAAGCTACGCTGTTGGTAGTTTCCGAAAAAGGCTACGGAAAACGCTCCGAACTTGACGAATACCGAATTACCAATCGCGGTGGGAAAGGAGTGAAGGCAATGAATGTGACCGAGAAAACCGGTGCATTGGTTGCGATCAAAGAAGTAGTGGATACAGATGACCTGATGATCATCAACAAGTCTGGAATTACGATCAGAATATCAATGGATAAGCTGAGAGTGATGGGCCGGGCCACACAGGGGGTCAAATTGATACGTGTAGGTGAGGGCGACGAAATCTCCTCAGTAGAGAAAATTTCTAGAGAGGAAGAATTGGAAATCCCTGATTCTGCAGACGCTGTCGATGAAAAACCGGAAAATCCCGAAAACGAATCTTCTGAAAATCCAGAAGGAACAACTGAATAACCGAACAATTAAGATAAATAACGCTAATGAAAAAGCTGATTCTCTCTTTGGCACTGGTTGGTGCTACAACCTTAGCCTTTGGACAAAAAAAAGTACTTAAGGAGGCAGAAAAAGGATACAAATCCGGAAACTATGAAGATGCCTTAACTGCAATCAACGCCGCAGCGACAAACCCGGAGACGAGTGGCGATCCTGCGACCTTCCTGTTAAAAGCTCAAATTGAAACCAAATTGTTTAACGCGGACTCCTCCAATACAATGGAGACTGTGGAATTGGGAGCTGAGGCGTTGCAGACTTACAACAAGGCCTTCGAAATGGCTGGAAGTGACAAAACTTCGGGCGTAGGAGAAGAGGTTTATGAAGAAGAAATGCAGGGAGTTCCGGACAACTTGAGACCGTACTCTATCATCACTCTGAAGAATCTTTCCTTTGACAAAGGAATCGAAAGATACAATGTCGAAGACCTTGAGATGGCCTACGAATTCTTTAATTTAGCTGGCGAAATTGATCATACGGACTCGACAATTCACTACAATGCTGGCTTTTTGGCCAATGATCTGGGAAAATTTGAAGAGGCGAAGAAACATTTCGGCTACCTCTTGGAACTTCCCGGATACAACAAGCTGAATGCGTATTACTTCATGGTACAGATTCTGAGTACCGAGGAAAAAAATCCTGAAGCGGCATTTGAACTGGTTTCTAAAGCGAAAGAAGAATATCCGACTGACAAAGTTCTTGCTGAATACGAGATCCAATTGTTGCTTCAACTGAATAAGATGGACGAAGCAATGGCGCAGATAAAAGACGCGCTTGCAAATGATCCAAATAACACGGGACTATTGTTGCGTTCTGGTTATCTGAAAGAACAAGCCGGTGATCTCGATGGTGCACTTGCAGATTACAAAAAGTCTGTGGAAGTGGATCCTAACTTCTTCGAGGGAAACTACTACACTGGTGCATTGCTTCTAGAGCAAGCAACAAAAATGCTTAACACACTGAACGACCTTTCAGATGCTGAATGGGAAAAACAGTCTCCTGTAATCGGAAAGAAAGCGGATGAGAACTATACCCAGGCGGTTAAATATTTCGAAAAAGCAGTGGAGATCAAGCCCGACAACACGGATATTATGATCATCCTATTCCAAGTACATACAAGATTGAAAAACACTGCCGAAGCGGAGGCCTTAAACAAAAAGCTTACCGAGCTTCTTGGTGCCAACTGGCAAGAAAACTAAGCTGCAATCCAGCAGGAGGCCGACTGAAAAGTCGGCCTTTTATTTTGCTTTATTGCCAATTGAGCTGGCTTGAGGAAAAATTAAATAACAAGTTTTGGTAGGGAAATTTGCATTATCAATGCGCTAGGCTAGAACTCAGAAGATAATTTTAAATACTTTTGCTATACTCAAGCCAAGAGGTAGTAGAATTATGTTTAGACTGTTTACAATTGGATTTTTTCTGTCGTTAAATTTTTTTTCGATTACTTCGGTTTTCGCCCAGAATCCCAAATTTCAAAAAATCATCAGCCTCTCGTATGAAACCGGCCCCATGCTCAGCAATGGCACAGACTGGGGCGATGAGATAAAGGATGCGGTGGACTTCAAAGCATTGGATTTTAAACTGGGTTGGAGGAAAATTTCCAACACACCGTTTAATTATCTCTACAGATACCCGACTTTGGGCATTGGAGTTAATTCCGTCTTAGAAAATTATAAGGAAATCGGAATGCCTCATACGATCTATGGTTTTATGGAGATCCCTTTTTCTATCTCTGCTCAGAGAAATCGAGTGAGTTTTGGTTACTTTTTGCAATTGGGTGTCGGGTTTAACCTCAAACCCTATGACCCCCAAATGAATCCAAACAATAAATATATTGGGTCAAATATAAATGCCTACATACATGCGGGGGTGAATTCTACAATAAGAATATCCGACCGTACGGACCTACAAGCCAGTTTCGGGTTGAAACATTTTTCCAATGGAGCCATCAAAAAGCCGAATTCCGGAATCAATCTTTTTCCGCTTAATCTCGCAATGAAAATCAAGCTTGGTGAGCTCAAGGCGATTCCTTCTGAAGCACCTGTGATCGGCAAAAAAAACCTCCGGACGTATTGGAATATCGCCATGTATACCGGTATAAAAAATTATGAAATCGGAGATCCGTCGTATTTCAGAGGTGGATTGGGAGTAAATTATCTTTTGGAG
This sequence comes from Algoriphagus jejuensis, assembly GCF_039523455.1. NCBI lineage: Bacteria > Pseudomonadati > Bacteroidota > Cytophagia > Cytophagales > Cyclobacteriaceae > Algoriphagus > Algoriphagus jejuensis. The sequence continues at coordinate 138,388 of NZ_BAAAFI010000001.1, forward strand.
CCGAGTCATAAATACCGGATGGGATTAGGCATAGACTTGTTTTGGGCGCAGGGAATGCAGGCAAGGTTTCCCGAAGAGAATTTCTCTTTCAAAGAGCAAACTTCATTGGCTGTGGTTGGGTCTTGGGAGTGGCAGCTTACCGAGCGGCTGTATATCCCGATCGGCTTAGCCGCGTATCTCTATCGAAATGAAGTCAACCAGGAGATAAGTTGGTTTTACGAGCGGATAGGAGCGAGGTATCGATTTGACAACAACCTCTTTGCGGGGATGCAGATCAAGGCCCATAAAGCAAAAGCTGACTTTTTTGAATTTACGATAGGCTATACGATTGCGGGAAAAAAGTAGGATTCTCTTCCAAAAGGTGTCCGTTGGTAACAAATTGTTTTTTTTTCGTGAAAGATTGAGATAGCTTTCTGTGTCATTCAAAAACCAATATGTTCAAACCAAAGGATATTCAAGCGCTTTTTGTCACCCTACTCAGCCTGCTTAGCAGCTTATCCTTCGCCCAATCTGTCCCTTCTTCCCTGATTTATCAACAGGTACTCCAACTCGGAGAGACCAAGCGAATCCTGTATGTGGCAGCACATCCCGACGATGAAAATACCCGATTGATTTCATATTTGGTCAACGGTGCCCACGCGGAAGTAGCCTATCTGAGCCTGACTCGCGGTGATGGTGGGCAAAATCTGATCGGTAAAGAACTGGGAGTAGAACTGGGACAAATCCGTACTCAAGAGCTAATTAAAGCCAGAGAGACCGATGGAGGCAGGCAGTATTTCACCCGTGCGATGGATTTTGGCTATAGCAAAAATCCTACGGAGACGCTTCAAAACTGGGATAAGCAAAAGGTATTAGCTGACGTTGTGTGGGCCATTCGAACGTTTCAACCAGACATCATTATCACCCGGTTCAACACGATACCTGGTGTCACACACGGGCATCATACCACTTCGGCGATTTTGGCTGGTGAGGCGTTCGACCTCGCAGGAAAAGCCGATGTATTTCCAGACCAATTAAAGTGGGTTGATCCTTGGCAAGCCAAACGAATTTTTTTCAATGCCTATAATTTCGGAGGTGAGTTTACACCCGAAGACGGAAAGAAATACCATGTATTTGAGGTCGGGGGATACGATCCAATCTTGGGAGCAACCTACCACCAAATCGCTGCCAATAGTCGGACGATGCACAAGTCACAGGGCTTTGGAGCGACTGCAGGGATTGGGGCTGCAAAAGACTATATCCAGCTGATTGCCGGTGAAAACTATTCTCAGGACGCTTTCGAGGGTGTTGTGGATCGTTGGGAAGCCATACCAGGAGGAAAGGAAATTGCCGATCAAATCTCTCAATTGGCAGCAAAATTTGATTTTGTCAATCCAGAAAAAAATATCGTCTCTCTGTTGAAAATCAGGGCATCTCTTCTTGCGCTCAAATCCAACCAAACCTGGATCAAGGATAAAATCCAGAAATTGGATAATACGATCATGATGGCTTTGGGTCTGGAATATGAGTTTAACGTTCGAAAGGAAATTGGATTCCCGGGAGAGGAAATCAAAGCTGAACTCAGTGTGAACAATCCCTCTCTCACCGAAGTCAGTCTCAAGAGATTCAGCATCAAGGGCATGGATTTTCCAGCTGTCGTCACAGTTCTGAAGGAAAATGCAACCTTGTCCCTTCCGGTCGTTTTCAACATTCCTCAGGCCGCCGCCTATACCCAGCCATATTGGCTGCAGGAGCCTATAGATGGAGCCTTGTATCAGGTGAGCGACCCGAGATTGATCGGCAAGCCGTTTAATGAAGCGGATGTATTTGGTCATTTGGCTTTCGAAGTTGGAGATCAGCGGTTTGCTATCTCCATTCCGCTTAAATACAAATACAACGATCAAGTCGACGGCGAGGTAAAGCAGCCTTTCGTGATTGTGCCGGAGGTGGATCTGTCTGTTTCAAAAGAAAACGTTTTTCTAATACCAGGTGCAGATCCAGGTCTGACCGTTTCGGTGAATTTCAAAGCTCAGTTTTTGGAAGGGGAATTGGACTTCGAGGGTCTCGATGCTTCGCAGTTTAAGATTCACAGCATAGAAGATGAAGTGATCCAAAAGCGCCGTATATATCAAGTTTCTTTTTTGGAAAATGGAAGTGGTGTCAAGAAAGTGACGGCACGATTTACCACAGCCTCAGGAAAGAAGTATACTCAGAGCGTCCGTTCCATCTCCTATAAGCACATTCCTAATCTGACCTATTTAGTGCCGTCGTCGGTGAATTTGATCCAGGAAGACTGGAAAGTCTCGGGTGCAAAAGTCGGATACATTCCAGGTGCCGGAGATGATGTTCCAGGTGTTCTTACCGCATTGGGCTATCAAGTGACGATGGTAGGAACAGAGGATTATTCGGTGGACTATTTGAGTCAGTTCAAAGCCATTGTGGTGGGAATCCGTGCTTACAATACCAATGAAATCCTTGCCGCAAATCAAGCCGTGCTGATGGGATACGTCCGCGCAGGAGGGAATCTCATCGTGCAGTACAACACGAGTTCTCCACTCCTGACCAATCAACTTGGGCCGTATCCCTTTACGATCGGAAGAGGACGAGTAGCGGTGCAGGGATCCCCAGTGACGGCAGATTGGGATAGCCCGGTTTTGGCCGGTCCCAATCCGATGAATGCACAAGACTTAGAAGGTTGGGTGCAAGAGCGTGGGCTATATTTTGCGACCGCTATAGACTCGGCTTACCAAACTCCGTTTGTGATGCAAGATCCGGATGAGCCATCCAGCAACGGCTCGCTGCTGGTTGGCAAGTTTGGCGACGGCAATTTTGTCTATACCGGGATATCATTTTTCAGACAGCTTCCCGCAGGAATTCCCGGTCCGACCAAGTTATTCATCAATCTGATCGAGCAATAAAAATGGAGCAAAAACCGATTCGTTGGAAACTGATTTACATCGCACTTATGGCTAATCTATTTGCGATGATTGGCTTGTTTTATTGGTTAACGGTAGCTTACGCATGAGTATACTCGATTGGATAGTCCTGTTTTGTACCTTGTTTTCTATTGTCATTTACGGGATTTACAAAACCAGAGGAAAGCGTAGCCTTGACTCCTACATCCGAGGGCGAAACTCGATGAATTGGTGGACGATCGGGCTCTCGATCATGGCTACCCAAGCATCAGCGATCACCTTTTTGAGCACGCCAGGGCAAGCCTACGAGGATGGCATGGGCTTCGTTCAATTTTATTTTGGGCTTCCCTTGGCCATGATTATCATATCGGTGGTTTTTGTCCCGATTTACTACAAGCTCAAAGTCTACACCGCCTATGAGTATCTGGAGCAGCGTTTTGATCTCAAAACCAGAACCTTGACTGCTCTTTTGTTTATTATTCAGCGCGGATTGGCGGCAGGAATCACAATCTATGCGCCGGCGATTATTTTATCGACTTTGCTCGGATGGAACCTGACCTGGACTAATATTTTCATCGGGACTTTGGTCATCGTTTATACCGTCTCCGGTGGTACTGAAGCAGTCTCCATCACCCAGAAGCAGCAAATGGCCGTGATGATGGGGGGGATGTTGCTGGCCGGAATTATCGTGATTCAGATGCTTCCGATTTCGTTTCAGGAAGCGCTTCATGTGGCGGGCAAGATGGACAAACTCAATGTGGTGAGCCTTGAGTTTAACCTCGCGGACAGATACAACGTTTGGTCTGGGATGACTGCGGCTGTGTTTCTTTTTTTAAGTTATTTCGGTACGGATCAAAGTCAGGTTGGCCGGTACCTTTCCGGCCAGACCTTGACTCAAAGCCGGATGGGCTTGATCATGAACGGCTTTTTGAAAGTCCCTATGCAGTTTGTCATTCTGTTTATCGGTGTGATGGTGTTTGTGTTTTACCAGTTCATCCAGCCACCGGTGATCTTCAATCAGGTGCAAACTGAGAAGCTACGCGAAAGTGAGTACGCCCCTCAATTCACCGAACTGGAGCAACGCTACCAATCTAACTTCGAATCGGGCAAACTGGCTTACGAGGAAATGCTCGTCGCAATTGAAGCAGAACAGGAGGGGAAAACGGAATCAATTAAAGAGAGGATTCAGGATCTGAAAGTCGAACAGGGAGCGCTGCGTGACGAGGCAAAAGCAATGATTCTGAAAAACGATCCTGCAGCCGAGACGCGAGACACCGACTATGTATTCATGCGGTTTGTGATGGACTACCTACCCAAAGGCATTGTAGGATTGTTGTTTGCAGTGATCTTTAGCGGGGCTATGTCATCTTCAGCTTCCGAGTTGAATGCGCTGGGATCTACCAGCACAATCGATCTATACAAGCGCTCGATCAAAAAGGACGCTAGCGATCGACACTATGTCGTGTCATCGAAGATGTTTACAGCATTTTGGGGCTTGGGTGCGATTCTCTTTGCAACCTATGCGTCGCTATTTGAAAATCTCGTCCAGGCGATCAATCTACTTGGCTCCCTTTTTTATGGGACGATACTGGGTGTGTTTTTGGTAGGATTTTTTATGAAATGGGTTGGAGGTCGGGCGGCGTTCATCTCAGCCCTGCTTTCCCAGGCCTTAATTCTTTTGGTTCATTTTAGAAATGGAGCAGGAGTATTTGGTTTCTCTTGGGATATAGGCTTTCTCTGGTACAATGCGATTGGTTGCCTATCGTTAATGCTTTTCGCGCTGATTTTGCAGCCGATTCTTGGTGGAAAAGTACGGGAGAGTTAAAGAAAGTGTATTCAGTCACTCAGTTGGTTAGCTAGGAAACGGATGCTTCGACTTTGATGTCAATGATTGAGAATAAGGTTCCAAAGGCCATCCAGGTTTTGAAAACCCAGCGGTCTAAAGCAATAGACTACGATAAAAAAAACCTCCGGATTGCGCTCCGGAGGTTTTTGCATAGAATCTAGAATGTACTACGCTCTGTCTAAAATCCAGCGTCCAACATCTTATTTTATTGAATTAATCAGCCGTTCATTGAGCGAGACATAGTCGGGATTTTCTTCCGCGGCTGCCATGGATTTTGATTTGGTAGCGGAATCGTGTGCTTCGGTTTTCATCCCCAACGCCATTTCGATCTTGGCTCTCAGATACATCGTCCAATATTTCGGGTCTTTGTCTGTGGATTCTTTCACCCAAGCATAGGCTTGATTCAGGTCTTTGGATGTCGTGAAATAGTAGTTAGCAGCTTGGAATAGCAATGTCGGGTCGGTAGATTTTGCGTCGATGACCAGCTTCTGAATCTCCGCCATGACGATGGGATCGACCTTGGTTTCGATCTTGAACTCCACTTGGCTATTCTCCCATGCCACCGACGCTACCGCGCTGTTGTCGGTGATGTTGTTAAAACCGATCTCAAAGGATTCGCTTTTATTTTTGGTCTTGGTGACAGGGACTTGGAATCTCAACTGATCCTCGGATTGATCGTATCCTATGGCTCCCCAGAGTTTGGTGTTTTTGCTAAGGATGAGTGTCCAGTGGCTTTTTTCCGGGATCGCATACAGGGCGTAGTTACCTGCAGGTACAGTTTGTCCCGAGATGGACACCTCTGTGGAGAAATTAATCTGGGTTGCTGAGTTAGCTCCGGTGCGCCAGATTTGGCCGTAGGGAACGAGCTCACCAAAGATCTTCCGGCCCTTGGTGCTCGGCCTACTGTAGTCTACCGTCACCACCGAAAGTCCAAACTGCTGGGAGATTTTTGAACTTGGGCTTGCCTGAGGCATTTGAAGTTGCTGCGAAAAACTGACAAAACTTGCCAAGAGCATTGTCATGAGAGAGAAATAGAATTTTCTAGTCATGTTTTATTAAATTGAGTTTTGATAACAATCTGAAACCCCAAAAGATGGTTCAGAATTTAACGTCAATTTGAGGTTTTTCTTTTCTGGCTTCTGTGATTTACCAGCCTTTTTTTGACCAATGGGCTTTGTCGGGCCTCCGAACATGTTATTTTTACACCAAACCCAATAGTACTGAAAATGAGCTTAGCTATTATCAGCCCCGGGCGAAATCCGAAAGTGTGGATTGATGCCCTGACTTTTTACTATCCTGAGATCGATATCCAAGTTTATCCGGCAATTGACCGACCTGACGAGGTAGAGATGGCCATGGTATGGCAGCATCCTCCCGGCTACTTGAGAGAATTGCCCAACTTGAAACTGATCAGCTCCCTGGGAGCAGGCGTGGATCATATTCTGAGTGATCCAGCCGTACCGGAGTCATTGCCTATCGTCCGAATCGTCGATGAAAAACTGACCTGGTCCATGACCAATTATGTGGTGATGGGGGTGTTGAACTTTCATCGACAGATCACCCGGTACCAAGCTGACCAGCAGCGAAAAGTCTGGGACATGAGCATGCCGGAAATCCCAGTAAAAGTCGGTGTGATGGGAGTGGGGGCGCTTGGTGGAGATGTGATGGACAAGCTGGACTTCATGGGATTCCGGGTTTTTGGATATGGATTTTCAGACAAGGAGGACTTTCGCTTTCCTTATTTTTCAAAAAACAAACTCCAGGAATTTCTCGATGAGATCAACGTATTGGTTTGCCTGCTGCCGCTGACGCCTGACACTGAAAATATCCTAAGCCTGGAGCTTTTTCAAAAATGCAAGCCGGGCACATTTTTGGTCAATGTAGCCAGAGGCAAACATTTGGTCGAAGCAGATTTGATCCCAGCCCTGGATGCAGGTTATCTGTCGGGGGCGCTTCTCGATGTGTATCGGACAGAGCCGCTGCCAGAGAGCCATCCGTTTTGGGAAGAAAGACGGATTCAGCTCACCCCGCATATCGCCAGCGTGACCAATCCGCAAGCCGCTGCTCCCCAAATCATAGAAAATTATAAAAGACTGAAGGCCAACCAGCCGCTTTTTAATCTCGTTAACCGCCAAAGAGGCTATTGATTTTTACTGATGGAAAACACTTTTAAGATACTTTGTCCCACAGATTTTTCTGAATGTTCCCTGAATGCCATCGAGTTTGCCACCCGACTGGGAGAAAAGCTCAATGCGCAACTGGTCCTTTTCCATGTGCTCAACCGCGAAGACTATCTGAAGCTCTCGCCCATGGATCAAGACGGGGCAAATCAGGTTGATTTTGTCAGGGAAAAGCTCACAAATCTTCAAAAAGCCGTAACCTACGAAGGAATCCCTAATGGACTGGGTGGCTGTGAAGTGGTCTTTCGCGAAGGTAAAATCGTAGCAACAACTTTAGAATATGCTAAGGAATTCAAAGCCGACATGATCGTCTGCGGCACCGAGGGGGTCAACGAACTGCGGTCGCAGATCCTCGGCAGCCGGGCGAGTAGGATGGTGGAACAAAGCGATCGAGATATCCTGATTGTGCCAAGGAAGGTCTTTTTCAAGCCTCCCCGCAAGTTTGTGTATGCCTCAGATTACATCGAGGAGGACAAGCTCGCAGTTCAAAAAGTCGTGGAAATGGCCAGTTTGTTCGACTCAGAGATCGATATCGTCCATGTCTCCTCCAGTCAAAAAGCGATCGATAAGTCTCTGCACCATGCAATGGTAGAGGAGATTCAGCCGTTTATCCGCTATGAAAAAATCAACTTTGTGCTGAAGTCTTACCGCGACGATTTGGCTTTGGGCTTGGAAAATTACCTGCTCGTAGCGAAGGGCGATATCCTGGTGACGCTGAGCAAAAAGAAGTCGTTTTTTGAGCAGATATTTTCCAAAAACCTATCCAAGAAAATGTCCTATTTCCTCAATAAACCACTCTGGGTGATCAAGGGTTTTTAGGCTTTTTTCCTGAGAACAAATGCTTCAAAAATTTACCGAATTCCCTTCGGGTATTGGGGTCACCGATCAGCGATTTAAGCGTTTTCCAGAAGTAGCCGGAGTTGAGTTTTTCGGCAGCCGTGGGGCTCGGGTCGATTTGTGGGTTTTCAGGGCTTTTCTTTTCGCCGATTGGCGGCAAATTTTGTGAAGACTTTTTTGGATCATACCCGACCAACCCATCAGATTTTTCGAAGCTCTTTTTAGACCGCTCGCTATAACCAAGCTTTTCCTCGACGAGTCCTTTGTTGTTGTAGGAGACAGCATCCTCCGGATCGAGCTCGATAGCCTTTTCGTAGTCAGCGATGGCACCTTCCAAATCCCCGATTCGATCCTTGAAAAATGCCCGGCTACTGTATCGGTAGGGGTTTTTAGGATCTAAGTTTGTCGCCCGATCCAGCTCGCTGAGGGCCTCCTCATTCTTTCCCATCAGATGCAACACCACTCCGCGGTCACTGATATAGTCGGTATTATAGGGCTCTTGTTGGAGGAGAAAATCAAAATCTTTGAGTGCCGCCTCGCCTTTTCCCATCCGGGTCAGGATACGGCCTCTGTGTAGATGGAGCGCTGCCTGACTGGAATCATCGGAAATCAATTGGTCGAAAATCTCCAAGGCCTCCTCAAATTTTCCTTCCTTATACAGCGTCATTCCTTTTTCGAAACTCATATTCCGTTTTTTTAACAAGAGATACAAAGTTAAGCCCAGAATAGTTTTGCCGAAGATTATTTTCCTGGATTTTACTCCCTTTTACTTCCGCCTGTTATCTTTAAAGCCACTAGTTTTCCACTCCATGGCCCATTCACCCGAAGCTGTTCTTAAAGACCTGAAAGCGAAAAAGTTTGCTCCGATTTATTTTTTGGACGGGGACGAACCCTATTTCATAGACTTGATCACAGACTTTATCGAGAAGAATGCGATCGCCGAACATGAGAAGGGATTCAATCAGCTGGTGATGTACGGCAAGGAATCGCCGGTAAATGTGATTCTCAGCAATGCCCGCAAGTTTCCCATGATGGCAGAGCGTCAAGTGGTGATCGTGAAGGAGGCGCAGACGATTCCCGATCTGGGAAAAGAAGAAGCCCAGAAACTCCTCATCAGCTACGTCAACAATCCTTTGCCAAGCACAATCTTGGTGTTTTCCCACAAACACAAGAAGCTGGATGGGAGGAGTGCACTAAAAAAGGAGTTGGACAAAAAGACGGTCTATGTCAACTCCGAGAAGGTAAAAGACTGGAAGCTAAACGATTGGGTAGAGGGCTACTTTAAGGATCTCGGGCATCAGATCGAGCCCAAGGCTGCACAGCTTTTAGCAGACTCGATCGGCAACAATCTGGAGGTAATTTCCAATGAAGTAGGGAAGATGCTGATCAATTTTTCTGAACCGACCAAGTTCACGGCCGAACACATCTCCAAATTCATTGGCATCAATAAGGAGTACAACAACTTTGAGCTGAGCAAAGCCATTGGGTTTCGCGATGTCAAAAAGGCCAACCAGATCATCCACTACTTTATCCAAAATCCAAAGGCTCATCCGGTTATCCCGATTTTTACCTTGCTGTACAACTACTTCAGCAAAATCGCCCTGATCCACCGCGCCGGAGCCATGCCCGAAAACCAGCTGGCAGGGGCAATAGGAGTCCATCCTTACGCACTGAAAGAATATTCCATCGCCACTCGCAACTTTAAATTGGGCAAGGTAATTGAGGTGTTCGGATACATCAAAGAGGCGGATCTTCGTTACAAAGGAGTTGACTCCGGAAGCATGGAACATGGTGAAATCCTCCGCGAGCTGGTGTACAAGATTTTACACTGATTACCCGAAAACCAACTATGAAATCAAGCATGACAAACACTTCAACGTTTAGGAAGATCGTCAATCCTGCGCGATTTCTCCCGATAACCATCGGAATGGCCTTTGAAAACCAACTATAATCATATGAGATCGAGCATGACGAACACTTCAACGATTTGGAAGAATGTCATCCCTGCGAGATTCCATGTGACCAACAAAATTCAATAATGATCACATGAAATACTACCTGGTGCTGCTCGCAGGCCTTGGGATAGGTGGGGATGCTTTTTCTCAATCCACACTTTATCAAACCAGCCCCCAGCAAACGTTGGATTATAATTTGGAGCTTTTTGACAAACAGCTCTTTTCGGCCTCGCTCTACGACAACAGTCGACTAATCAGCCAGGAGCTGAACGGCGAGCAGCAAAAATCAGCCGAGCTTCACCGCGCCATGGCAGCGCTGAATATCGAGAGTCCCGATGGCCCCGGTCTAATGAAGACTTACATCTACGATCACGGAAATCATCCCTCAGTCGCAACCGCGGGGCTGTACATGGGAGATCATTTTTTTTACAAAAAGAATTACAAAGAGGCAATTGACGGTTACTCGCTGGTGAAGACCAATAGCCTCGGTGCGGCGACCAAAGCTGACGTACTTTTTAAACAGGGTTATTCGTATTTTCAATTAAAAAACAACCCCGCTGCTGCACCGTTTTTTGACCAGGCAAAAGCACTTAACCAACCGATTAGCGCGGACGCATATTATTACAGTGGCTTCATTGCCATGGAAGCTGGCAATAATGCCAAAGCAATCGCAGATCTACAAGCCGCTGGCAAAACGAACTTTTATGCAACCAAGGTTCCATATTTACTCACGGCGCTCTACTATCAGGACGGGAAATACGATCAGGTAATCAGCTATGCAGAACCGCTTTTGGCTTCGGGTCAAAATCTGGATCGAAAGGAAACCATTCATCTGTATCTCGCTGAGGCTTATTATGCGAAGAAGGACTTTGCCAACGCTGCTAAAAATTACGACGCTTTTATCAACGCAAAGAAAGGTGTCCTCTCCAGAGAAGAAGTGTACAAGGCGGGGATATCTTTTTTCGAAATCGGAAACTACCAGCGGGCAACGGATTACCTGAAAGTCTCCGCTTCTGCTACGGACGAAATCGGTCAGTCGTCGAGCTATTATTTGGGACATGCTTACCTGAAGGTTGACAACTACCAGTTTGCCACGACCAGCTTCCAAGCGGCTTCCAAATCCTCATTCAACAAGCAGATTCAAGAGGAGTCGCATTTCAATTTTGCTAAAACAAGTCTCCAGAAGGGATCCTTTTCTACAGCAATTACAGCTTTGGATGACTATCTGGAAACCTACCCTTCGGGTAAGAACAAGGCTGAGGCGGAGACGCTACTTTCCGAAGCCCTGATCAACTCCAACGATTACCTCCGGGCAATTGAGCAGATGGATAAAATCAAAAACAAGTCTCCGCGAATTCAGGCGGCTTATCAGAAGGTCGCCTACTATCAGGCGATGGTCTATTACCGGGATCAAAAGTACAAGCAAGCCTTGACTCTCTTGGACAAATCCCAGGCCTTTCCGGCTGACAGGAATTTGCTTATAGAAACTCATTTATGGAAAGGGGAGATCCTTGCTGCAGATGGCAACCTACCACAGGCCATTCGAACGTATGAGGCGATTCGAACTATGAATCCTGCGACTAACAATCCCTATGTGATCAAAACCCATTACGGGTTGGGCTATTCGTACTTCAATTCGCAAAACTATCCTAAAGCCGAAGAGCAGTTTAGACTCTATACTGAGAAGCTTAGAGGGAGAGAGGATAAACAAAATTACGACGACGCGCTCCTGAGATTAGGCGATAGCTACTATGTGCAGAAGAAGTTTAGCGACGCGGCGGCGACCTTCCAGCGGGCCATCTCCGAGTCCAATTCACAGGTAGATTATGCGTATTACCGTCTGGCGGTCGTACAAAACTTCCAATCGCGCAACAACGAGGCCTTGGGCAATCTGGACCGCATCATCACCGGCTTTCCCGGAAGTCTCTACATCGAGGACGCCATGTTTCAAAAGGGGCAGATCTTTTTGGAAGAAACCAGATACAGAGAAGCTGCCGGGGCTTTTTCGGATCTAATCTCCAATCGACCTAGCTCACCCTTTGTTCCCTATGCCTTGGAGGGGCGAGCAGTCTCCAACTTCTCAACGCAGAATTACGAGCAAACTATCGCAGACTATAAAGCGATCCTTGACAAGCATCCAAACTCAGACAATGCAGAGACCGCGCTGAAAGGCTTGCAAGAGACGCTGGCGATTCAGGGCAGATCCGGTGAGTTTGGAGACTATTTGGGCAAATACAAAACCTCTAATCCCGGCTCGGGCAATGTCCAGTCTCTGGAATACGAAGCTGCAAAAAGCCTCTATTTCAACAAAAATTATGAGCAGGCAGCCAGGGCCTTGGAAAGCTATTTGCGAAGCTATCCACAATCCGCCCAACGAAGTGAGGCGCTGTACTTTGTCGGCGACGCCTTCCTTCAAGCAGGGGATCAGGAGCGGGGATTGGGCTATTTCAAGCAATTGGAAAAAGAGCCCTCTTCTCCACAGCGCGTGCGTGCAATGCAGAAAATCGGTGTCATCGAGCTCGAGCGAGGCAATTTTGCTGCAGCCATTCCTTACTTGGAAACAGCGTCCCAAACCGCGAGAAGTAAGGTAGAAGAAGCCGAAGCGGTACAAGGGCTGATGGTTGCAAACTTTGCGACAAAGAAATTCGGCCCCGCGATCACCTATGCGGACAGGCTCATGACTTTGGATGGTATCCTTCCCGAGTCGACTCCGACCGCGATGCTCACCAAGGCAAAAGCACAACTTGAAATCAATCAAAAGGAACAGGCAGAAACTACGCTTCAATCCCTAGTCGAAGCGCATAAGACCATTCAAGGCGCAGAAGGCCTGTACTTATTGGCATTTACCCTTCAGGAAAAAGGGGATGTCCTCAAATCCAACGATGTCATCTTTGATTTTTCCGGTCCCTTCGCCGACTATGGCTATTGGTACGGAAAGATGTTCCTGCTTCTTGCTGATAACTACCAAAAGTCTGGAGAGGCTTTCCAGGCTAAGGCTACGCTGGAATCCATCGTGGAGCGCTCCACCAATCCTGACATCAAAGCAGAGGCCGAGGCCAAACTCAAAACTTTGAACTAGACCATGAAGAAATTAACTCACATTGCATTGTTTGCAGGAGCCTTGATCGGTGGTTTTGTCACTGCTTCCGCACAGGATCAGCAAAAAAGGGGTGAAGTGCAGGATCAGGAGTTTGTGATCAGAAAAGACCGTGTCCTTACCGTGCCCACCCAGCCTCGGTCGTTTGAGCGGATGCCCATCTTGCCTCAACCGAGCGGCTTGGGTGATTTCAACTATGCGGTAACGCCGTTCTTTTTGAATCTCCCAGCGCTGAATCTCCAACCGACCGCTTTGCAGAAGGACTACAGACAGCCTAAGGTTGATTTGTATCCTGGTTATGTTCGGGCAGGATATGGCAATTTTGACTCTCCGCTTTTGGAAGGCAGGTATATGTCGATCCAAGCGGATCCATTCAACTATGCGCTGAAATTCAAACATCAGGGTTATCGCAAGGGGCCGGTAGCTGACGAGCAAAGTGCGGAGTCTCATACGGTCTTTGGCGCCGATGGAAGCTATTTCACGGAGTTGTTTGAAGTATATGGAGGATTGAACTGGGGTCAGGACAAGTATTCCTTTTACGGAGTAGATCCACGGCTCTTTGAAAATGCTGATGTTCCCTATGAAACTGCCAATAATGTGCTGAACAACGTGCAGGTGAAGGCGGGGATTCGGGATATTGAGAAGACAGGACCTTTTTCCTACGAGGGACAGCTTAGTTTCCGAAACTTTAAAGACAGCTATTTCGCTACTGAGAACGAGATTGGAGTAGAAGCAGGAGGGAAGTTTCGCACAAAATCAGATTGGTCAGGACGAGTGGATGTGGCCTATTTTCACACCAATCCCGTAGATTCTAACTATCAGGCAAAGAGGAATTATTTCTCTGTTCGTCCGAGGGTATCCTATACTTACGAAGCGTTCCGGTTTACCGCCGGATTGAATCTGGTGTCCGAAGACGACTCCATTGCCGACAAATCCAGTGACTTCCACATTTTTCCAGTCATCCAAGCCAGCTATCAGTTTGCCGATGCATTTGGATTCTTTGCAGAATTCTCCGGTGATGTTCAGCGAAACACCTATTTTAGTTTTGTGAATGAAAACCCGTTCCTAGGGCCAAGCCAGCAATTGCTGAACAGGGTGAACAACTATAAAATCGAGGCGGGGATCGAAGGTCAGTTTCAAGAGGCTTTTCACTACCGCGCTGGAGTTAATGTCAGTCGCTTCAATCAGATGCATTTCTTCGTCAATTCGATGGCGGACACTTCGCGATTTGCGATAGTCTATGACGAAAAAACCACCGTGGCCAACATCAATGCCGAACTGGGTTTCAGGATCAGTGAGATGTATTCGCTGGGAAGCCGCTTGGATCTCTACCAATATGATTTGAGTACGCAGGCCGAGGCTTGGCATAGACCGGTTTGGGAAATGAGGATCAATAACCAGTTTACTCCTTTCGAAAAATTGCTAGTTCAGGCAAACCTGAATTTTATGGGGGGCATCAAAGCCTACGGTATTTTTGATCCTCTTGAATTGCCGAATCGACTGGACGTTCCGCTCAAAACCATCGCTGATCTCCAACTCAAAGCAGATTATAAGATCACGGACCGCATCGCGGTTTTTGCCGAAGGCAACAATATCCTAAACGGTCAAAACACCAGATGGATGAATTATCCGGTCAGAGGAATCCAGCTGATAGGTGGCGCTAGCTTTAAATTCTGATAATGTTTGGTGCTCAGGTTGGCCTTTCCCTTCATTTCGGTTAGTTTCGTAGCTTTCCCAATCCAGACATGCCGGAAAACGATTCAGACAAAAAACAGTGGTCAGACCCTAAGGACTATGGGTTGCCTTTTGTAGAGATTATACCGCTTAAGTCCCACACGGAGCCAGACGAAGCGATTGAGGAAGGTAAGATCCCATCTTTGGCAGAAATAGTCGAAGAGGCAATTGATTCCGAAATTCCGCTTGCTCCAAAGCCAATCGACGTGATATCGGTGCCAGAGGAAGTAGAACAACCCCTTCCAACAAAAGCGCCGGCGACTGTTGTGTTTGACAAACCTGCCGAGAAAAAAAAATCCAATGCTTGGGTCTGGGTGGTCGTACTGATTGGTTTGGGAATCGTCGCCGTAATCGTCTGGCAAATCCTTGCAAATAACAAAACTGATAAGGTAGAAACTGTTTTTGAGGTGGTCGAACAGCCTATCCCGAATACCCCAATAGCGGCTCCTGATTCTTCTGCCCAAACCACAGCAACTGATCAAAATCAAGCCCTTGTAAATCAAGACTCTATAGCGATCCCAAGTAATTCAAATCCTAATATTTCCAATCCCACTGAAACTGGTACAACTATTGCCAATAGTGCATCTGGGAATTTGATCCGAGTGGAGTCAAAGGCTGAGCGTCCGCAGTACTTTATTGTGGTGGGGAGTTTACCAAATGAGCGATTGGCAATCGAGGAGGCTGGACAGTATTTTGGACGATCCGCTGAGCTGTTTCTGATTACGCCATACGATGGGGGAAGAAACTACCGACTCGCGCTTTACAGCTTTGGAAGTTTTAGTTTAGCCGCCCAAAAACTCGAAGAGATCAAATCCCAGTACACCGAAGAATTGTGGATTTTGAAATATTAATATGACCCTTCTCCAAACCCTCTCAACTACTGACAGCCTAGCATCCATGGACAGCCTCGCAGCAGGGGCCAGTCCAGACAGTATCGGTCTGCTGGATCTCCTGATCAAAGGCGGATACATGATGATACCGCTGTACCTTCTGTTTATTTTGGCGATTTTTATCTTTGTCCAAAAGCTGATCACCATCAACAAAGCTGCAAAAACACCGGATCATTTGCTCGATCAGGTCAAGGTTTTGGTACAAAGTGGTCAGATCGAAAAGGCCAAGTTGATGTGCGCCGGAGAAAATACCCCGGTGGCCAACATGATCGCAAAGGGGGTAGATCGAATCGGCTCGCCCTTGAAAAATATCGAAGTATCGATTGAAAACGTAGGGAAAATCGAGATCTATAAGTTGGAAAAAAACCTCGGCCTCTTGGCGACTGTGTCCGGTGCCGCACCGATGATCGGGTTCTTGGGAACAGTGACAGGGATGATCCAGGCGTTTATTTCCATCGCACAGGAAGAGGGGATGGTATCTCCAAAATTGCTCTCGATGGGTATCTACGAAGCCATGATCACCACGGCCGCAGGCTTGGTGGTAGGGATTATCGCATATCTGGGCTACAACTACCTGGTAACCCAGGTCTCCAAGTTGGTGCACAACATGGAATACACCTCGGTGGAATTTATCGACCTACTACAGGATAAATAAGTATGGGACTTCAAGCAAAAAATAAGGTAGAATCAGCATTCAGCATGTCGTCGATGACGGACATTATTTTCTTGTTGCTGATTTTCTTTATGCTTACTTCCTCTTTTATCACCCCATCCGGGCTACCTGTGAACTTACCTTCCAGCGAGACTTCGGACATCGTGATGCAGGAGGTGACGGTATCTGTGACCAAAGATCTCCGCTACTCTGTCAATGACAAGATCGTGGGCCGGGAGCAGATCAAATCTGAATTGACGACACTATTGGAGGGAAAAAAAGGTCAGGTGGTTTTGCACATTGACAAGGAAGTTCCCGTTGAATATCTAGTGGAGATTGGCGGAATTGCCGCCGGACTGGAAGCTAACGTTTCCATAGCCACGCAACCGTACTAAGCCATGCAGACCTGGGACGCCGAACAAGTAGAAAAAGACAGCAAACGAAAATCTGCCGTAATTACGGTCGTGATCAATGCGCTATTGCTTTTGGCGTTTTATTTCATCGTTGTATGGCAGGAGCAGATTCCTCCGCTTCCGACTTATGGGTTGGAGTTGAATCTGGGATTTACGGATACCGGTTCGGGTAATCGTAACAGCCCCAATGCACCTTCTGAAACCCCTTCGGAAAGTGTAGAGCAAGCCGCCCCGGGAGAAGTGGCCAAAGCGGTAACCCAACCCGCTACTCCAGCGCCAAGTCCGAAAACTGAAACTGCGAAACCCAAGACTTCTTCAAAACCTGCTGCCAATCAAGCTGTAACTACCCAACCATCTCCAATTAGAGGAGTAGAGAAAGCAGCCGTAGAAAATAAAAAGCCCGAGCCGACAAAGGCTGAACCTACCAAAACTGTCACCACGCCAGCCAAATCGGAAGCCGAACAAACTACTCAAAAAGCTCCTGAGCAACCTAAAATAGATCAGAGAGCGATCTTTGGTGCAGGCGGAACTTCGGGAAAAAGTACGACTCCGGCATCGGGCGGTGCGCAGGGAAGCAGCAATGCTAAAGGCGATGAAGGAAAGCCAACCGGAACGGTCGACGGTCGTGCGATAATGGGAGAAGGGAGTGGTAAAGGAACCAGTTCTGGTGCCGGGTATAGTCTCGATTTGGCCGGCTGGGATTTTGCTGCCAGGCCTAACATCAATGACAGAGTTTCTACCCGAAACGGAAAGATTGTTTTCAAAATCACTATTGACGATGCCGGTCGCGTAGTACAGGCCATTCCACTGGAATACAATGTGTCCAATGATGTCTTGGCCTATTACCGTCAAGTGGTCAATCAGATCAATTTCAAAAAGCAGAGTGGAGCGGCAGCTGATTTTTCTACCGGCAAAATTACCTTTCTGATCAAGGTAGACTAAGAATGAACTACCAGGAGACGCTGGACTATCTTTTCGATGCCCTGCCGATGTTTCAGCGGGTCGGGGCAGCAGCTTTCAAAAAGGATCTCGGTAATACCCTCGCGCTTTGTGCACATCTGGGGAATCCTGAGCGAAAATTCAAATCTATCCACGTTGCCGGAACCAACGGAAAGGGCAGTACCTCACATTCTCTGGCCGCTATTTTTCAAGCAGCCGGATACAAAACCGGCCTCTACACTTCCCCGCATCTCAAGTCATTTACCGAGCGCATCCGCATCGATGGTCAGGAAATAGGAGAGGATGCCGTCGTTCAGTTTGTAGCTGAAAACAAAATGATTCTCGACGAACTCCAGCCTAGTTTCTTCGAAATGACTGTTGGGATGGCCTTTTGGCATTTTGTGAGAGAAAAGGTAGACATAGCCATAGTGGAAGTCGGAATGGGAGGGAAGTACGACAGCACCAATGTACTGCTTCCCGAGCTGTGTGTGATCACCAATATCGGATGGGATCATGTTCAGTTTTTGGGAAATATGCTAGAAGAAATTGCCGGAGAAAAGGCCGGGATCATCAAAGCCGGAATCCCAGTAGTGATCAGCCAAACTCAGGCGGAAACGACAGAGGTTTTTGTTGAGAAGGCAAAAGGGATGAATGCCCCGATTCTATTTGCAGATCAAAAGATCCGCGTCGAGAAAATAGCTTCAGCCGATAACCAAGCCATTTTCTCGGTAGAAAAAGAAAACGAAAAGACCGAGCTGAACTTTGGTTTACTGGGGGATTATCAGCGATTTAATCTGCCGGGGATCTTGGAGGCAGTTGACCAAATGAAAGCTTTGGGATGGGAGATTGGTGAGGAGTCGCTGAAAGTCGGGCTTGCAGAGGTTACGTCCCTGACCGGACTGAAAGGACGATGGCAAATCTTGGGAAAAAAGCCATTGGTCATTGCCGACACTGGCCACAACGAACCCGGTATCCAGGAGATTCTGGCTCAGTTGAAAAAATATTCTTACAAACAACTTTGGATGGTTTTGGGCATGGTACAGGACAAGGACATCGCTAAGATATTGAGGCTACTGCCAAAAGAAGCACGGTATGTATTTTGTCAAGCAGAATTACCGAGAGCCCTGCCGGCGGCGCTGTTGGCTGAAAAAGCCGCCGTTTCTGGACTGAGTGGTGAAATTATCCCGAACGTCAATGCGGCGCTGAACTTTGCCCGAAAAAATGCCGGATCGAATGACCTGATATTTGTCGGAGGCAGTACTTTTGTGGTCGCAGAAATCGACGACCTTTAAATGAGCAGAAAAAAGCTGGTTCGCTTCGCCGAAAACGAAGTTAACCCAAATGTAATCCAGGCCGGAAAACCCATTTTTGAAACCATCAAAGGGCACTGGAACGATTCACAATTCCAAAACGAGAATCCAATTGTAGTCGAGTTAGCCTGTGGACGGGGGGAATTCACGGTTGGTTTGGGTAGAGAATATCCCGGACAGAACTTCATAGGAGTGGACATCAAAGGAAGCCGCATCTGGAAAGGGAGCTCCACCGCGACAGCAGAAGCGATCACCAATGTCGCTTTTTTGAGGACTCAGATTCAGCAGCTTTCGGAGTTTTTTGGCGATGGCGAAATCTCAGAGCTTTGGATTACGTTTCCCGATCCCTTTCCTAGAGATGGTGACGAGAAGCGCCGCTTGACCTCACCGAAGTTTCTGGAGATGTATAAGCCGATGCTCAAGACAGGAGGCATCGTCCACTTCAAGACTGACAATACTGGGCTTTTCGATTACTCGCTGGAATTGGTTCAATCCAGATCCGATATTGAGGTTTTGGCTTTCACGCACGACTTCTATCAGAGCGAGATGAAAGATGATCATCACGGGATCAAGACCAAGTACGAAAAGTTGTTTTCGGACAAAGGGGAGAAGATCAAATATCTGAAATTCAGGTTTGTTTGACCGTTCGGCCTAGCGGGACGGGGTTAGAAACAATTTTTCGATAAGGTTAGAACGATTTTCATTGCGCTGGCAATTAATCTGTGTTTCCAAAAGACATTGCTGTGCCATCGCTGGTTGAGTTGCCAATCTTTTGACCAGAGGTTAAAACCCCGTTCGAGGAGTGGCTACTAAGCCGCCACTCCTAAGGGCTTTTTAGTGATTGCCCTCAGACTGCGGTCTATTGTCGTTATCCACTTTTCCCAAAACTCACCCGCAAAAAAATGGAGGAGGAAAGATTACATGATGAATTCCGGCTTTTTAAATTCCGGATTGGGGTAGGAATAAAAACCTTCACCTGCCTTTTCTCCCAATTTACCCTTGTCCAAATAAGTCTTCAGAAGTGCTGCGAAAGCTTGGGAATGCCGATCAGGCAAGGCGCTGATGATGTGCCAGGCGGTATCGAGACCAACTGAATCCATGATCCCAAACGGCCCCATGGGCATGTGGAAATTGACCATCCAAGCGCGGTCGATATCCTGAAAGGACGCAACCTCTCTGTTTAAGAGCTTTGCGGCAGCACCGAGCAGCGCCAAAAGAAGGGTATTGAATAAGTAGCCGGGATTTTCCTTTTTCAGGATGATGGGCACCTGATTGAGCTTTCTCCCCAGATCTTCCAAAATCGGAATTATACCTGGGTCAGTGTCCGAATGTGGCATGATATCTACTACACGAGAGTAAAACACATCATGAAAGTGAAAGGCGCAGAACTTCTCCTGTCTGCCACTTTCCTCTGCAAACATGGACGCCAGCAGGTAGGAAGTGTTTGTGGTGAAAATCGTCTTTTCAGGGGCAATCGCTCCAAACTGTCGCCATACTTTCTTCTTGACCTCCAAGTCCTCCGTCACGCTTTCGCTGATGACGTCGGCGTCTCTTACTGCTTCTTGAGGATCAAGTGTAAACCGAATTTTCGCGGGAAATGAAGCATCTATATCTTCCCGAATCTGCCCGGCTCGATGAAGATGTGACAAAATCTTTTGCATTGTCGTCAGCGAAAAGTCCAGCGCCTTTTGCTCAATATCATACACCACCACGTCGAAACCGGAAAGTGCGGCCTGTAAGGCTATCCGCGTTCCCAAATTGCCGGCTCCTAAGATGCAGATGTTTTTAATGTCCATATTTCTTAGATTTTTTCGGTGAGGATCGCGTTTTCGGCTTTTTTCCCAGCAGCTTCCACGACCTGAATCAATGCCCCAAAGCGAGGGTCATTGGTATAGCCGAGCAAAAATCGCTTATAGATCTGCTGCGCAATCACAGCTACTTTATATTGGCCGAAAACGTAGTAAAACAAGATGTTGCCGAGGTCAAAAGGAGTACGAGAATTATAATAGGCGATCACTTCGGCTCGGGAGAGATTACCCGGAAGATGCGTCAGGTTAAACATCTTGAGAATCTCCGGATCGTCGGCCTGTGCCCAGTATGCCAAGGAAGTACCCAAGTCCATCAGCGGATCGCCGACAGTCGCCATTTCCCAATCGAGGACAGCCCTGATTTCAGAGAGGTTCTGCGGGTTCAGTACCAGGTTGTCATACTTGTAATCGTTGTGGATAAAACCGACGTTTTCCTTCTGCGGAAGGTTTGCTTTCAGCCAAAGGGCAACTTTTTCCATTTCCGGCAGCTTGTCGGTTTTCGCTTGTTGATAACGATCCACCCAGCCATGCACCTGTCGACTGACGTAGCCCGTTGGTTTCCCCAAGTTAATCAAGCCTGAACGGTTTAGCTCCAGCAAGTGGAGTTCGATTAAGCTGTCGAGTGTGTTTTTGGATAGCGTCTCGAAATCTTCCTGCAAGATCTTTATTCCCTGAGGTAGCTTGTTTCGCAACACAAGTCCGTCCACAAACTCCATGATCAAAAAGGGGACTCCAATTAAATAGTCCTCTTCGAAAAGCAGGATGGGTTTTGGAGACTTTCGATAGCCCGCCATCAGGAGTCCATCCAAAATCTGGCTTTCCCTGACCATATCGTGGGCTTTGGCGGCGACCTCACCAAAAGGCGGCCGCCGAAGTGCAAACTTCCCTTCAGGAGTCTTTAGCAAAAAAGTCAGGTTGGAATAGCCTCCAGAGATCGGACTGATCTCAACAGCATTACGATCCCAGGAGAATCTCTTTTCCAGATGCTCTTTCAGTCTCGTAAAATCCACTTCATCACCCATTGCTCCTATATTTTTTCAGTATGCTTCGTGCCAAAGCCGATTTGTGTACTTCATCCGGTCCATCATAGATTCTTGCTCCCCGCTCGTGGCGGTACCAAAAGGAGAGTAGGGTATCGTCCGTTATTCCCAGTGCTCCATGCACTTGGACTGCCCGGTCGATCACTTTCATCATGACATCGGCCACAAAGAATTTGATCGTCGAGATATCTTCCCGAACGGCTTTGGCGCCGAATTGCTCCATCTTCACCGCCGTATCCATGACCATCAGTCGGCTGGCCTTGATCTCAGCACGGCTCTCTGCAATCCAGTTTTGGATCGTCTGTTTTTCAGCCAAAGGTTTCCCAATGTCAAGTTGGCGACTCACGGCTCGCACGCACATCATTTCAAAAACCCGCTCGCAAATCCCTATCCAGCGCATGCAATGATGGATGCGACCTGGGCCGAGTCGCTCTTGGGCCAAGGAGAATCCTTGTCCTTCGACTCCGATTAGATTTTCGGCGGGCACGCGGCAATCTTCAAAGCGGATTTCAGCATGGGAAAGGTAATCCTCGCCGGCGTCTCCCATGATGGGAATGTTTCGGATGTGCCTGAAACCCGGAGTATCCAAAGGTACGATCAGCATACTTGCGCGCTGGTGTGGGGACCCGGCATCTGGATTGGTCACGGCCATGACGACGGCAAACGCCGCTCCGTCGGCAGAGGTGGTAAACCATTTGTGTCCGTTGATCCGGTAGGAATCGCCCTCTCGGACAGCAGAAGTACTGAGATTCACCGGATTGCTTCCTGCATGATCCGGCTCAGTCATGGCAAAGCAGCTTCTGATTTTACCACCCTGCAGCGGTTTGAGCCAAGTTTTCTTCTGATGCTCCGAACCGAAAAGATGAAGCAATTCCATGTTTCCGATGTCGGGAGCTTGGCAATTGAACACGTAGTGGCCAATGGGGCTTTGTCCCAAGATCTCCGAAACCTGAGCAAACTGAACGAGATTCAAACCGAGACCGCCGTCTTTTTCAGAAAGATGAGGAGCAAAAAGTCCAAGGCTTTTGGCCTTGGATCTTAACGATTCCAGTTGAGGAAGGCGTGTTCGAAATTGCCCGGTAACAATTTCCAGGTCTATGGGGAAAAGGTTTGCGTGGACGAAATCCCGGTATTGATCCAGGAGAACAGGTAACTTTTCCTGAGGGAAATTTTGGGTGGAATGCATTGGAACCTAGATCGTAAATCCTCCATCAGCGCTGAAAACACCTCCGGTAGTGTAGGAGGATGCCGAAGCTGCGAGAAACAGCGCCATCAGGCCGATCTCTGCGGTCGTCCCCGTTCTTTTGATTGCCAGCTGTTGCAAAATTTTGGTCATGGTTTTATCATTGGACCAGAGAACTTCTGAAAATTTGGTTTCGATCAGGCCCGGGCAAATAGCATTTACTCGGATTTTTGAATCACCCCATTCTTTTGCATAAACCTTTGTAAGAGAAAGCAGTGCGGCTTTTGACACCGAATAAATACCCAAATTTGCCTCGGGTGAGATACCGCCGACTGAACTGATATTGATCACGGACGCGCCTGATGACCTTCTCAAATACGGGTAGCAAAGGCGGCATAATTCATAGGGAGCTTTGACATTCACAGCCATGATTTTGTCAAATGCCTCCAAACTCGTCTCGTGGATTAAGCCGAAAACCGGATTGACGGCGGCGTTGTTAACCAAAATATCGATGGTACCGTATTTTGCCACGGTCTGCTCCACTAAACTTGGCAGCTCAGACATATTGCTGACGTTGCATTCGATACCGGTGGCTTCATACCCTTGAGATTTAAGAAAATTTGCCCTTTCATCCAGCGTTTGCTGTCTGCGGCTGCTGATGACTACTTTGGCTCCGGCCGCGGCAAAAATCTCCGCAATGCCAAAACCGATACCTTTACTTGCTCCTGTGATGAGAGCAACTTTTCCATCTAAAGAAAAAACTGAGGATAAATCCATGATTTAGGGGTTGTTTTATATCTTCAAGATAGGAAAATTGACATTTCGGATAGCCATTTTTTGCTTCATTAAAATATGATTTTTATCTCTTTGGAACTTGGAATGTAATTCACTTCCAAGTTATTTGCACAGGTTCCAATTGAATTTCAACTTTTCATCAACCTGTTATCCAGCTCGATGCCTTCCTACCTATTGCAAATTTCCCTGATGGTACTCCTGGTGAAAAGCACCACAGTAATAGCCCAAAATCCTGATTTTGAGCAATGGAAGCGGGAGCGAAATGCAGAGATAGTTGCCGAAGATGGTTGGCTGAATCTCGCAGGTCTGCTTTGGCTCGAGTCGGGAGACACGCATTTAATACCAATAGGGAAGGATAGTCTTGCACTCGCGCAAAAAGCGTCAAAAAAGGAACTCGGTAAATTCCAGGTTGGCAATGACACGGTATTGTTTATTGCTGCCAAAAGAAAAAAGGTCTTCGCCGAGGGGAGGCAAGTAGCAGAACTACTGCAATATCCGCTGGAGAAAAATGGGCAGTACATCTACCTCAACTCAGGCCGCTGGAAATGGTCGGTGATCAAGCGGGGGGATCGCTATGGGGCCAGGATTAGAGATCTGCAACATCCTGCTCTGGAGAATTTTGAACCGATTCCCACTTATGACTACGATTCAAACTGGAAATTCAAGGCCTTTTTCGAACCTCGATTCAATGAATTCATCAATATCACCAATGTGCTGGGGCAGGTGATTGAATGGCGGGTGATGGGAATTCTCACCTTTGAGATCGATGGTAAAAGGCAATCCCTCATTACCCTGGAGGACCTAGGAAAGCTTTTTGTCATCTTTTCAGATGAGACCAACGGAAAGGAAACCTATCCAAGCGGTCGGTATCTCTATGTGGATTTTCCGGATAAAAGCGGAAACACAACGATCGATTTTAATTTTGCTTACAACCCGCCCTGCGCATTCACCGCGTTTGCGACCTGTCCGATTCCTCCGAAAGAAAACCGCCTGGATTTTGAGATTGAAGTGGGAGAGAGGATGCCGGAGGGTCATTGAGAGTTGATTTAGTCAAACTTAAGTGCAAGGCAGTTGCGTTCCGACCGAACCCGAGAAGGAACTGAATAGATCTTCTATTTCAAGAAAGAGTTGGAATTGCGGTTTCATGTTTACCTTTGAAGGCCGCAGGAAAACCTAGTTTTTGTCATAGTGTTTTTCTATTTCTCAACAACTATCATCCTGTATTCTGTTTCAGATTTTTGTCCGCTTACACTGTCTTCAAATGTGTATTTAAAGTTCTTTTCGACTAATCGTATTCGTGTATTTTCAGAGTCAATTGACTGGTTGAGAACTTGGACCTTATTTCCTATGTCTTGGATGCAAACAATTAGAAGACTTCCCTTTTTTAAATCTGCAACAATACGCTTGATCAATCCCACTTCCTTTTCCTTGTCTTTTTTGGTGAAATGAAGCATGCTGTCAAGAAGGATAATGTCGAATTCGACAAATTGGTCAAAAGCATAAATGTCTCCGACCTGCCCAATTAAACTTAAGTTTTCAGTTTGACCGATTTGGTTCATTTGGTCAATTCCAACTTTTGAGTTGTCAATTCCCAAAACCTCATATCCAAGTCGAGCCGAAACTATTGCGTCTCTACCTTGTCCGCAACCCAAGTCAAGTAACTTTCCTTTTTTAGGGTATTCTGCCAAAAAATCGACTAGTTCGGGATAAGGTTCTCCGAATAAATTTTCTGTCTGATAATATTTGTCATAGGTTGCTGTCATTCGGTTTTTTAATTTAGACACACGCTTTAGCTAAGATACGTGGAGATTTCGAAGTACGTTTCTTACCTAAACCGTGGCGAACTAACTTATGAAATACTAAGCTAGCTTTCAGTTCGTCTCGCCCCATGTTTTCTCAGGTTTTTTTAGGTGATGGACGTTACTTCCTCTTTTTTAGTGTTTCGAGATAAAATACTATTTTACTATTCCTACATACTAAAATTGAAAACCCACAAAAAACCAAATACTGTTATCGATTAGATTGCTGTTAACGGTGGTATCTCCAAGTTTTGTTTCTATAATGGGATCAAGATTGAATCTAAGTGGAACAGAAAGTCTGTAATACAAACCTTTTACCTTAAAAAATTCTGTTTCAGTAAAGCTGATGGCAGTCCCTATTGTAAAAGAGGACTTTTCCAGCTTTTCGTTAAGAATTGTATGCGTATATTCATTATCATAATACCCTACAGAAGGGGCTATATAAAGACCCTTGGTAATGACAGGAAAGTCATAAAACAATTCAACCCCAACTTGCTTTCCTGTCACGTTTTCACCATCCACAGCTTTTGCAAAATCAGTTGACAAATGCTTTTCGGATAAATATAGATTGGTGTAAGAAAGTCTTAAAAGGTGGTCATTTTTAAATCGAACACCAACCTCGAAACCTAGGGATTTAAATTGGTTGAACATAGCTTCCCCGAAGTCATATGCAATAAAGTACTTCGTTTTTTTATTTTGGGTTGAATCAGTAGAAGAACTGGAGGAATAATTTTGGAAAAAAAATTGTCCTTCAGACGCTGAGGAACGGAATGCCAAATCTTTGGCGTTTAGTCGAAAGGAATAAATCCCAATAAATGCGATAAGTAATAATTTGTGCTTCATGGTCTAAATATTTGAAGCAAAATTATTAGAGATGTGAAGAGCTCACAATCGGGCAAGAGTAGGATTCAAGCGTAAAAAGAGAATTTCATACAAAAGTATGAGCATTGATAATGAGTCAGTTGTATTTTTTTTTTTACCTAAGTAAGTTTGCCAGTTCATTTCGGGTTTTTACACCGCATTTTTTGTAGACGTTACTTGCATGGGTTTTTACTGTAGGGGTTGAAATGAAAAGCTGGTCAGCAATTTTCTGATAAGTCAAACCCTTGCGCAGTAGAGTGGCAATTTCTTGTTCTCTTTCTGTAAGTGCATAGTTCTTAAACCGCTGTTCGTCGGGTGCCAAATCATTTTTAATCAATGATAGCCTTTGTAAGTCGTCATAAATTTTTCGAATGGCCAATGCCGTAAAAGCAATGTATAATAGAAACCCAATTTGAAATTGTTGATACTCATTTTCAAAAGCAAAGTGAAAAATCAGGTATGTGGGCGTCAGAGTTAAAAAGATTAAAGCAAAAACGTTGTTTGATTTCTCAAAATGCTGAAATCGTCGAATAGGTTTTGTTTGCCTCGTAATCAGCATTGATAGGACTACTGAAACAATTAAAAATACAACTACCGCCCATTGTGCAAACATTATATTACCCAATGGTTTTGAGGTTGTTACAAAAGCGGCCAACATTACTGAAATCCCAACATAAATTTTTTTAAATTTAACCGGAATCGAATGTTTTTGTTGGCTTAGTGTATCCAAAAAGGTAAAGACAGCTACCAAAATCATGCAAAGCAACGTTGAAAGGGTTGACGTTTCTTCCGCTGGAAATAAAGGGGAAACACTTATTGAGATTAATAGTAGTAATAGTGAGATTGTTAGCCCAATGGTTTCCCAGTTTTCCATTTTCTTTTTGTAACATAGTATCTGAAGAAACAAAGAAATTGTTAAAGCCGTGTAGGTCAAAATAAGTATGATATATTCAAATTGAAGCACCTTTCTTTTCTATTAATTTTCAGCAAATATCATGGTAATATTCATTTCTGTATCGGGTCGGCTTGCATACAACGGTGAAGGATAAGAGAAGGAGGGAGTTAATACCGTTTCACTCTGCGTCATAAATAAAGTTAATAAATTTTGAATTTAGCATTTTCCACCCACCAGCTTTCAGCCAATGTTGACACCTGTACATTTTTATTCATATTAAATCTGCTCTATTGATTTTCTGTACATTCTAAAAAACAGGAAAGGCAAAAATCCGAACGCAATTATTAATATCCCTATAACAACTAATAGAGAGCCGTGTTGCATTCCGCTTGTCCTTAATATGATACCTAAACCGGTTACAATTGCACCACTGAAGCCCAATATGGATTTGATGTTTTCGGATAAAGCTCTACCCAAGTTCATTTTATATCTATTAATAGCTAGCATTGGCAAAAAGAGGAGTAAAAAGCAAATCATCCCAAAAGTTAACATGTCTCCTCCAGCTTTCCAGTTTAAATATTTAAATAACCACCCTATGGTCATGCTCATAGAGGAAAAAAGACCAATTAAATGCATAATTTTTTTCATAGTAATTATATTTTTGGAGTTTAACGTCAAGAGTTTTAGACGCAATCCGCGCAAAAAAGAGAGCTAGCGGGAAGAGGGCTTTCCGGATTACGATTAATACGGTGTTGAACAGCCTGTCCCGACCGGATTTTTCTCAGGATCGGGGAAGCCATGGTCTGCGATGGGCATTCCTTTTTTTCAGCTTGGTGGGGGCTGACCTTCATTTGTGTTCTGGATTTGGAGGGGCGTTGTTTTCGCTCTTTATTGATCAGATATTTCACAGGGATGTTTTCCGCGAGTTTGAACCTAATTTTCTCTGGGACGCTAGGCTTCCCAAGATAGTAGGATTTAGTGTCTCAAAGAACTGAATCTTTGGGTTTTAGTCAGGTGCTGTTACTTTTTTCAGTGTTGGGTCGTAGATCATTTTTCCTTCCAAACACAGGGATAGGCGAAAGCTTGGTAAATGAAACTCGGCCTAACGTTCCTATGTTACGAATAAACCTGGATCCGACCTTTTTTGCTACCGACCAGACGTTCCTGCGGAACGAACAAACCCGAAGTCTCCATTTAATAAACTGATGACGAATCGTCTACTATGTTGCCGCCATCGGTAGCGAAGTGTGTAAATCCGTTCTCAAGCTCTTGACATCGAACACACTGAAGGCTGAATATCTGAGGTCGAAGTAAAAAACCTGTCAACCGCAGTCCAAACCGTTAAAAAAAAAAACCGAGCCAAATACTGACTCGGTTTGAAAAGGCTTAGCCAAGTGCCTTGCGGCAGAACTCCACACATTTCTGAACTTCCTTCACGGCGTCGGACCCTTCGGGAACCTGATATTCCAGCTCGATGGTTGCCGGGAATTTGTATTTATTCTTTTGCATGAGCTTGAGCATATCGCCGATGGGGGTGTCGCCGCTGCCCCAAGCGACATTGCCTTTACCATTTGCGGGTGTCTGGCGGTCTTTGGTATGCATGCTCAGGATTCTGCCATGCTGCTTTTCAATCAGTTGAAGCAGGTCGCTGTGTCCAGCCGCGATGTAATGACCGGCATCTAGGTTCAGTCCGTTGTTTGGACTTTGCGTCAGCGCAGTATCCCAAAAGGTAAACGTCTCCTGTTCGTGTCCATGATAGCCGACATTCATCTTGTTTTTCTCACCCAGTTTTCCCAATCGGAGGGTTTGAGCGTCGTCAGATGGATGCTCCAGGGTCACGTGGCTAGCCCCCAGCGCTTTCGCTGCTTTCATTCCGTAGGCTACCTCCAAGTCAGAATTATTCTTTCCAAAAGCGCTGGGTTTGAAGGCATAGATCGTCACACCCGCATCCTTATACATCTTGCGGATCTGCTCAAATTTCTTCATATCGGCCGTAGCTCTCCAATCAGCCACCGTCTTGGTGTAGGCCTGTGCTTGCTGCTGGAGTTCGGTCAGTTCTTTGGTTTCGTCATCGGTCAGGGTCTCACCTCTGCGCTGCTTGCCGCCGAGCTGAAAAGTGCGCATCCGGTCAAAGGTAGGCTTGGGCATGCCCGCAAAAGACTCCGCAGGATCTCCCATCAGCTCGATGGAGGAAAGTCCAGAGTCCACGACGTACTTGAGCGTGGCTTCGGCGCTTTGGTCCGGCAGCGATCGGAATGAATAGGTGATGCATCCGATTTGTACACCGTTGATCTCGGAATTCGGTTTATTTAAGGATTTAATCAGTGCAGGAGCGCCTTGCAACCAAGATGGTGCGAGTGCAAGTCCTGCAATGCCGAGTGCTGATTTTTGGAGAAATTCTCTTCTGTTTTTCATGTGTTTATAATTTGATTATTTGAAAACACATGGAATCTTGCTTCGAATAATCAACTCGCTTTGGGTTGTTTGTGAAGGCTCGATTTCATGGTTAAAATGGGTTTGAAAGAGTAGAAATTCAAATTATGATTTTTTATTTTTTAATCCTGCTGATTTTGATTTAAGTCCATTTTCCGCGGTTTAGCTGGCAAAATTATGTTGTGAATTTACGGGGCATCAGCTGTCCTCTGACTCTTGGGAAGTAGAACCGGGGCTTGCTGAAAATCCGTTTTTTTGCATAATCTTGACAAGCTAATCCTACCAAACCATGCCGACTGTTTTGTTAAAGAAATTGGTTTTATTACTTCATGTCCTACTTTTCATCTGGTTACCGTCTTTCGGTCAGGACAATTCGCTGTTGTGGAAGGTAAGTGGCAATGGCCTGCAGGGGCCTTCCTACCTTTTCGGAACAATTCATTTGATCTGTAAGGAGGATTTTCGGATAGCAAATCGTGTTGAGGAGGCCTTTGAAGCGAGTGAAAAGATCGTGATGGAACTCGACATGAGTGATCCAAAACTCCAGAGTAAGATGCAAGGCCTTTCCTTGAATCCGGGCATGAAAAACATCTCCGAGGATCTCGACGCAAGCGAAGTAAAGTTGATCAACGACTTTCTGAGGGAATCCTACGGTGTAGGGCTTGAGCAATTGGGCATCCTCAAGCCTTTTGTGCTAAGCACGATGGTGCTGATGAAATCTTTCCCCTGTGAGGAGTTGGAAGGGTATGAGGTGAGTTTCACTTCCAAAGCGATGGAGTCGCAAAAGCCGATCATAGGGCTGGAAACACCGGAATTCCAGCTCGGTATCTTCGATCAGATCCCCGCCGAAATCCAACTCAGTGAATTGATCAAGATAATTCAGGACCAGTCCGCCGCGGATGATTTTCGGCAATTGACAGCGGCTTATCTGCGAGAGGATACCGAAGCACTCTATGACCTGATGGTTGCAGAGGCCATGATGGCGGAGTATCGGGAAGTCTTGCTGGACAATCGTAATAAGGCTTGGGTTTCGATTCTTGCCAATGAGATGGTGGCCCAATCCCTGTTTGTTGCTGTAGGTGCCGGACATTTGGGAGGCGATCAGGGCTTGATTTCATTGCTTCGCAAAGCGGGATATCAGGTGGATCCGATCCGGGATTAAGTTGCTCTTATCGGGAGTCTGTTTGGTGGAAAATCATTGTGATTGAATGTCTTTTTCGGCACCGTCAATGGGCTTCACACTGGTCTGTACCTGACAAAGCTAAACTAAAGATCAGCTCAGCTTCTGGAGAAGGAGGACAACGATACGTTTTGCAAAAAAAACTGCCAGGCTTAGAAACCCGGCAGGCAGTTGAATGGGAGATAAAATGGATAGAATTGAGAATTGAAAATGTTTAACCCTTCAGCGTAAACTCTGGCAAATGCTTGATCTTGCCGCCTTCCATCGCAGACTCGTGAGCCAAGATTCCTACGCAAGTAATGTTGGCGGACTCGCGGGCATCAGGGTAGGGAGCTCGTTCTTCTGTCAAAGCATTCAGGAATTCATTGACCAGGTGCGGGTGGGAACCGCCATGTCCCGATCCCTGGATAAATGACAGGTGCTGGTTGTCGTCGCCATCGTACACGCCAGCGGTGGTGAATCCTGCAATCTCCGAAGGCAACAAATGAGCAAAATCCGGTATGGTCACCTTGGATGGAGTTTCGCCGGTATGGATCACCGAGTCCTCATGCTCGATCAGGGTCCACTCAAAGGACTTTTTGGAACCATATACGTCAAAGCTCTCCCGGTACTGTCGGGCGGTGTTGAAGAGGGAGCGGGTGACCTCTGCGGCTAAATCTGAGTTTCTCAGTTTGATATGGCAGGTTTCGATGGCAAAGGGAGAACCGTATTTTGGGATCAATTCCTCATCGATCCGGCCTGATCCGAGGCAAGAAACATACTCGGCTTGCCCTTTTGGTAAAGCCAAGACAGGTCCAACGCAGTGTGTAGCGTAGTGCATGGGAGGGAGGCCTTCCCAGTAGCCAGGCCATCCAGCCATTTCCTGCTGGTGGGAGGCCCGTAGAAACTGGATCTTGCCCAACTCACCCTTCTCATACATTTCCTTTACGAAAAGAAATTCCCGGCTATAGATCACCGTCTCCATCATCATGTAAGTCAGGCCCGTTTTCTCGGTCAGCTCCACGATCTGACGGCAGTCTTCTACGGAAGTAGCCATGGGAACGGTGCAGGCCACGTGCTTTCCGGCTTTCAGGGCCTTAATCGACTGCTCCGCGTGATTTTGGATGGGCGTATTGATATGGACTGCATCGACGTTGGGGTCCTTCAGGAGCTCGTAGTAGTCGGTGTAGATTTTTTCGATGCCGAACGCCGTACCTATTTCGTCGGCCTTTTCTTTATTTCTCTGGCAGATCGCATACATGTTGGCGAGGGGGTGTTTTTGGTAGATCGGGATAAATTCCGCTCCAAATCCCAGTCCGATGATGGCGATGTTGATTGGTTTACTGCTCATTGCGTGGTTTTATTAAGGGTTAAAAATGATTAGATGATGGACCGATGTTAGGTGTCAGGTGACCGATGCTTAACCGCCCGTCTCTCTTGATCTTGGTTCTAAGGTCTCGTTTCTTGGTTCTTAGTTCTAGTTTCTTGATACTATGACTATGCCTGAAAATGGTTGTCACTAACTACTCTATTCCTCCGACCATTTGCGAAGGAATTCCAAGCCATCTTTGGCAAAGCCATCCTGAGAGGGCGCGAGTGGCTTCCAGATGCAGACTGCCCCGGCCAATTCCTTGATCTCCGGAGTGAAGCTCTCGATGGATACATAGCCTTTGTAATCCACCGCTTCCAAGCCGCGCTTCCAGGCGGCCCAATTGGTTTGACCGGTGCCCGGAGTACCTCGGTAGTTTTCGGACACTTGCACATGGATCAACTTGTCGCCGACGGTCTTGATGGCATCCTCAATGCTCGGTTCCTCGATATTCAAGTGAAAACCATCCAAGAGGCCTTTGGCTTGGGGCTCGTTGATGTCGTCGATCAGCTGCTTGAGTTCGGCCGCAGTATTGATCAGGTCAGTCTCGAAGCGATTGAGCGTCTCGATGGCGATCTCCAGGCCATGTTTTCCGGCGGTAGTACACACTTTACGAAGATTGGTCACCGCTCTGTCCCATTCGATCTTCTTTTGCTCAGGAGAGACCAGTCTTGCTTTGCCCACGGCTGAATACATGGGGCCGGCTACGAAGCCAGCGCCAAGTTCCGAGGCGATTTCAAAGCATGCATCCAGGTAATCAAAGCAGGTCTGGTGATAAGAGGGATCCTCGTTCGTAAGGTCTCGACTTGGCCCGAAAGCTCCGCAGATAACGGGGTGGAGCCCGTTATCCGCAAGTGCTTTCTTTACCCAATCTATTTCTATCAAAGTCGGATCTTCCACCGGGATTTCCACCGCATCGTAGCCGTAGCTTTTGATTTTAGGAAAAAGTGAGACAGTCTCCCTGTTGAATGGTGAGGTCCACAACCAGGTGCTGACCGCAAATTTCACGTCTAATGCCATGGACTATTCTACTTTCATGATTCCGTTCATAATTCTCCAGTGGCCGGGTACGGTACAGACGAAAGGATACTCACCCGGCTCCGTTGGCGCTACAAATACCAGCGACTCACGTCCTTCTGGATCGACGAGTTTGGTAGCAGCTATCACCTGGGGGATCTTGGGCACATAGTTTTGTTCGGCTCCCTTTGGATCTCTGGCCAGTTCATCTGCCGCCAAGCCGATGGTTTCCATGGAGCCTTTTTGGCCGATGACCAGGTTGTGCTGCATGAAGTCGGGATTTTCGAAGTCTATGGTCACCTGAGAGCCCGCCTTGACGGTGAAGGTGGCCTTGTTGAATTTCATCTCGTGGGGAGTCACCGCAAGTTTTACGATGGTCGCTCCGTTGGCTCCTACAGTCTGGGCAGATTCTCCTAGCAGGTCTATCTCAGCGCCCGGATTCTTCAACGCAAGGGTAGACTTGTTGCTCAGCCTTCCTCCAAACCACCAGGTTCCCTCGTATTTACCCACGACATTTCTGCTGTCGTTTTGACCCACACGAACTCTGATTGGACTGAGCGGTTCCGCAAATAGGCCTTTAGTTTTTCCTTTATCG
This sequence comes from Algoriphagus jejuensis, assembly GCF_039523455.1. Classification (NCBI taxonomy): domain Bacteria; kingdom Pseudomonadati; phylum Bacteroidota; class Cytophagia; order Cytophagales; family Cyclobacteriaceae; genus Algoriphagus; species Algoriphagus jejuensis. Next base: position 172,086 of record NZ_BAAAFI010000001.1, read on the forward strand.
ATTTCCTCACCGTTGATCTTGAGGCTTAGGCTACCATCTTCGACCAAGCTTGCATCGATGGTGAATTGCTCCTCAGGAAGTGCCTTTTTGGATTTTAGCAGCGTCAATTTTTCATCCTGAGCTACCGCAAAATAAAGTGCGTCTTGGTATATGTATAAGCTGTAGCCATTGGTGTTGTTGCCGTGTGCCACAAGGACGCCTTCCAATGGATTGTCTCCCTTGGAAATGATCATACGAATAGAAATCTCTTTGCCAGCCACGTCAGGTGGGAAAAGGATGCTGTTTCGCTGATCCAAAGGATACTGCTCCGCCACCAAGCTTCTGGAAATCCGGTCAGTTAAGGAAAAGTCGGCATCGGCGCTCGCCTGAAGCGCATTGGAGTTGTCCAGCTTGGCAAACTCGGTAGGGTGTGCCAATACAGCTGCGAAGATAGACTGCGGTATATAAGCGTCTTTTCCGTTGTCCTCAGCTTTTGCAGCTTCAACCAGGGCCTTGGCTGCATCTTCGGAGAATGGCATATCAGAAAGCGCCAAGAAGGCTTCTTTACGAGTATGCAAATCTGAATCATTGATGATGTTGGACGACAATACAGCCTGGAGTGAAGTTTCTGTTCTAGGCAAGACTCTCAATGCGTTTTTGCGAACGGCGGAGGATGGGTGGGAAAGTGCTTTTTCGACGGCTTGGATTGCCTCTGCGTTAGTTCCGGTTAGTTCTTCTAAGCCATGCACTGTCCAGAGGGCATTGATCGCCGGGCCGTTTAGACCGACCGCATCCACTGTCTGATCGCCGATGATCGCATACAATTCGGGCAGGATTGATTTGTCCTGCTTCTCCACAATGAGACGCTGTGCAGTCAATCTCCAAAACATGTTTTCACTTTTCAGTGCCTTTACCAGCTCGTTGCCATCGGCATCTTTGAGGTCAAACACCTCAGAGTCGTCACCACCTTTGTAGCTGATCCGGTAGATACGGCCATGTTTGGCGTCACGGAGTGGGTTGATGTAGGCATTGCCTTCGCCGTTTTCAAATCCTCTCGGAGTGGGGTTGTGCTGGATGATAAAATTGTACCAGTCAGCTACCCAAAGTGCACCGTCAGGTCCAACTTCCGCGTGAACGGGAGAGAACCACTCGTCTGAGCTCGCCAGAATGTTGAATCCGTTTTTCTCCTTGAATCCAGAGCCCTCTGTATTGATGATTGCATTGTGCAGCACGCGACCGGTAGGCTCTGCTACGAAGGCAATTCGGTTCCAGTAGTTTTGGGGGAAGCTTCTTGCGGTGTAGAAGTTGTGTCCTGCAGCTGCTGTGTAGCTGCCAAACCAATCCACCTGTCTCAAGAAAGGAGTGATGTGGGGCATGTCATAGTGGGTGTCTATCCCGTGGACGGTATTGGCAGATCCCTGGAAGATAGGCCGTTTCAGGTACTTGTTTGGCATGGAGAAATACACGCTGTGCTGCCCGTTGGCCGTAGAGATGAAGGTCTCGAAATCTTCCGTAAAGCCCAGTCCCCAGGTGTTGTTGGAGGTATTTCCCAGGTATTCGAGATTTTCCCCGCTTGGCTCAAAACGATAAACGCCCTGTCCAAAAGAGTGGGAAACCCCACTGACTTCACCTCTGAATCCTGAGTAACCCAAGACTCCCCAGACTTTGTTGTCAAAGCCGTATTTCAGGTTAGATGGGCCCGCATGGGTGTCGCTTTTACCCCAGCCAGTCATTACCACTTCACGGACATCCGCGACGTCATCGCCGTCGGTATCCTTGAGGAATACAAAGTCAGGTGCCATGGAGATCAGGATTCCTCCATTCACTGCCATGATCGAGGTGGGGATATTGAGTTTGTCTGCAAAGACGGTCACCTTGTCAGCCCTGCCATCTCCGTCGGTATCCTCCAGAATTTTGATTTTGTCCTCACCACCTTCTTTTCTGATTTCATTAGGATAGTCGACTGTCTCGATTACAAACAAGCGTCCTCTTTCGTCCCAAGTCATTGCAATTGGGTTGATGATCATCGGTTCACTGGCGAAAAGCTCCATTTCGAAGCCAACGGGAATTTGAACCAATTTCATGCTTTCCTCCGGAGAGAGGGGAAGTTGGAATCTTGGTGCCGGATCGCGTTTTTCGTAGTTGGGAATTTCTGCGTCCTGAAACTGTGGTTCCGGGATCTTATACTCGGCAAGCAGCTCGTTTACTTTGTCTCCGACAGCCCACAGGATGCCGTTGGCAACCAATTCCTGAAACTCCCGCTGCTTCCAGGTTTCTTCGTTGTGACCATAGGCGGTGTAGAAGACGCGGCCTTTGCCTTCGTCTCTGGTCCAGGTGTAAGGCTCTTTTTTATTACCTTCGACTCGCTCCATCAAGACATGCATGTCGGGATTGATGTGGGAGTGGACATAGGTCTCATCCCAGGTTTCAAACTCTTCGATGCCTTGCATGATTGGGTGCTCGGAATCAACGATATCGGCGGTGAATCTGCCGGTGCCGTGTGTGCTGAATTGCCCACCGGTGGCGCCGACAAACCAATCAGAGTTGCGGAAGCACCAAGACGCGCTGTGAATCGGAATCAACGCCTTGCCGCTCTGTACGTAGTCCTTAAGCGCAGTTTCCTGACTTGGACTGATTGAGTCGTGATTGGCGTAGATTAGAATCCCGTCATAGTTGTACAGCACCTTTTCGTTCAGATCATTGGGATCGGAGGTGTAAGTGAGGTTGATGCCTTTTTGGAATAGTGGTGTTTCCAGATACATCATCAGCTTTTCGGAGTTGTGATGTTCGCTTTCATGTCCTAAGACTAGTATCTCTACGCGTCTGGGATCGGTCATGGAAAGGAAGGAGTCTTTTTTGCCGCAGGAAAATAGGAAAGCCAGCGCGGCGAAGAGTGGGAGACAATAGCTCCCCAGTTTTTTCAAATTGGTCATGCTTTTGGGCTTGCGATTTTTTCGATCCTAATATTCCCTATTTAGAAGAAGAATTTCTTACTGTATTCCCTTAATTAGTGACTGTTTTTTGCCAATTTGTAAATTCATTTTAAAAAAAAAGAGCAAAAAGCAGTGAAGAACCCATTGCAAAAATCCAGAATACCAGAAGGCAAAGCCTTTGAAATCAGGGAATTGATTGCGCCATTTTTTGATGTAAACTGGCATTTTCACTCAGAGTATCAGTTGTTTGTGGTCTTGAAGGGTAGGGGAACCCGGTTTATCGGTGATCACATGCAGAATTTTCGAGAAGGCGACATGGTCTTGACCGGGCCGGATCTGCCGCACCTGTGGAAAAACGACAAAGCTTACCATGTCCCGGAAAACGGGATGGAAACGCATGGGGTCGTGATTTACTTTCCGGATAATTTTCTGAACAACTCCGTATTTCAGTTGAACGAGTTTGAGTCGATATCCGGCATGCTGAGGAAATCGGTGCGGGGGATTGAGATCAAAGGCAAAACCAATATGCTGGTCAGACAGATGATGGTCGACCTGCTCGATATAAAGGGAGTAAAAAGCATCATTCAACTGCTTAAAATCCTACAGGCGATCGCCGACTCGGCAGACTGTAGGCTGATCGCCGACGCCGCCTACATCAATACCAACAAGGAATCGGAAAAGGATCGGATGGGCCAAGTCTATGAATATGTGATGCACAACTACCAGGCGAAGGTCAGTCTCGAAGAAGCCGCCCAACTGTCCAACCTGTCTGTGTCCTCATTCAGTCGGTTTTTCAAATCGCGGATGAACAAGTCGTTCACGGACTTTGTGACGGAAGTACGGATCTCCCACGCCTGCAAGCTTCTCCATGAAACGGATCTCAATATCAGTGAGATTTCTTATGAATGCGGCTTTTTCACCCTGTCCAATTTCAACAAGCTCTTCAAGGAACGGGTCAAAAAAACGCCTGTGGAATACCGACGGGAGTTTTTGAATACATTTTCGGCTTGATTGGCTGCGACTAAGCCTTCGACTCCGCTTAGTCTGCCACGACTAAAATTGAAACTGATCACTACCCACTGAAACGGGTCCCTGAGCTTGTCGAAGTGCCGATCACTGTCCCGCTTTCAGCTTTTCCATCACCGGATCTAGATAGGATGAACTGATCGGCACTTTGAAGCCGTTGATATGAAGCTGATGCCTTTCGGCTTTTGACACCTTATTGATATTTGCCAGAAAAGAGCGATGTGTCCGGATAAAGTAGGGAGGTAGTAGGCGCTCGGTTTCGGAAAGCGTCATTCGACTCAGGATTTTTTGATCTTCCAGCTGAAAGGTGACGTAGTTGCCCTGAGACTCACAGTACAACAGCTCGCTGAAATCGACCCGGATTTGCCCCTCGCTGGTTTTGACAAAGAGGAAGGCGCTTTCGTTTTTTGGCTTCAGGTCAATCCATTCCTGGGCCTTTTGGCAGGCTTTGAGAAAACGACTCAGATTGAAAGGCTTCAGTAGATAGTCCAGCGCGTCTAGCTCAAATCCCTTGACTGCATAGTCGGAATAGGCAGTGGTAAAAACAACGAGAGTTTCCTTGGGAACCAAAGCGGCCAGATCAATTCCCGAAATGTCAGGCATGTTGATGTCCAGGAAAACCAAATCCACGGCGTTGGACTTGAGGTACTCCAGACCCAAAACTGCATCAGTAAAAGTGGCTCCAAGCTCCAAAAAAGGCACTCTGGACGCGTGCGACTTGATAACTTCCAGCGCAAAGGATTCGTCGTCGATGGCAATAGCCTTAAGCATCAGGAGTGGATTTGAACAGAAAGATGGACAAAGAAATCTGAATCATTGGCAATGATACTGAGTTGATGCTGCTCAGGATAAAGCATCGCTAGTCTGCTTTTGACATTTTCCAGACCGATTCCTGATTCTTCCCTTGATTTTTCGGCCACGGGCTTTTCAGGATGCACACTGTTGACCAGATCCAGGTGAACCGATCCGGAAATGCACCTCAAATTCAGACGGATCCATGATTTTTCTTTGGCAGAGATGCCATGTTTAAAGGCATTTTCGACAAAAGGAATCAGCAACATCGGGGCGATTTCGCCATGGCAGGTTCCGTCTTGGATCTGAATGTCCAGTTCGAGGTTGGCCTGATTGCCGAAGCGAAGCATCTGCAGATCCAGGTAGTTTCTCAGATAATCGATCTCGCGGGAAAGCGGGATTCGCGGCAGTTGGTTTTCATGAAGCATAAAGCGCATCATGTCGCCCAGCTTTTGGATGCCGTCGGCCGTTTTGTCGGCATTTTCTATCAAAGCACTTGCATATAGTGTGTTCAGCGCATTGAAAAGAAAGTGCGGATTGATCTGTGAGCGGAGAAAATCCATTCCCGCTGTTCCCTGATCCACCTGGTTGGTAAGGGTGAAGATTTTTCCCATGTAGGAATCGTATTTCTTGAAAATAAGATTGGCAAGCGGAAATAGGATGACCTGAAGGAATGCGACCGTCGGAATGCCCCCAAGGAAAAAGATTTCTTCCTTATTACTTTCAGTAGAGATCACAAAAAACACAAAGAGAATCATTGCCATTAGCCCCCAGTTGAACCATCGGGCGCGTTTTATCTTGCCGGCTTGTCTGTTTTGGTACACCAAATAGAAATAGTACAAGCTCAGAAAGATGAGCCCGGGTACAACCATTCCAAGCACGATCAGCGGACCTGGATTGGTAATGATCAGCAACTGAATCAAAAACAGGATGGTAAACAGATAAATGAACACCAATCGGAGGATGTTGTAAATCTGAAAATCCCGGATTCTAGGAGGAGTGAGTGCCTGCTCCAGGATGTAAGCGGCGATCAGGTAGCAGACATAGATACCAACTACGCCGAGATAAAACGTAGGAAAGGGTGCACGGGTCAGATCAGTGTTATAGGCAAGTAGCGCACAGATCAGTAAGGAAACGGTTGCTATAAGGATAGTGAAAGTGATCGGCAAAGCTGGTTTTTGGTCGCGCTCATACTTTGGAAGTAAGACCATGTGGACTAAATGAAAGGCCACATATAGGGTCAAGGGAACGGCCAGTCGTGCGACATATTTAAAAATCTCATAACCGGATGACTCGTGGAAACTGGGCCGGAAACCAAATAAATTGAAAAGAATGATGGATAGAAAGGCGGTGGTGACGATCCACCATTCGATCTGTCGGAAATCGAGGCTTTTGGATTTCATGGGTGAAAGGTAAAGACTATTTAGTGAGGGTTGATGTAGTGAATTCATTTTCGATGGTGAGGTTGGCGTTGGTTTTTTCATCAGAGGCAAAAAGCAAAAAGAGGTTGTAGAGTAACGCAGCCGCAATGATGAGGTAGAATACGGTCGTCTTTTCGGGTTTTCTTTTTGTTGATGCCGGCATGGGTTTGGGACTGGAAGGCTTAAAAGAGTTGGTTTAGTTTTCGTCTGAAAGTTTTAACAAGGTTAGGGCGCGCAAGAGCCCGCTTCAAAAAAATGTGACGAAACGGGCGGTTTCTGGGCTGGAATGATCGAGAATGAAAAATAGGAAGATTTGAAAATTGAAAAATTGACCGGGATAGGTGAAAGGGCTCCGCTCTTTAAAATTGCCAATTTCGAAGTCGTATTGTGGGATTTACAATCCGTGTTGGAAAGTTTAATGGATTACCAGTCCATCGGAAATGGTTCGCGATAGCTGGTCCCCACATCGAGGTTGACCTGGGGGAGAAAAGCTTTGGCTTTTCCTTATCACTCTATAAAAGGCTGATTATGAACTTGATTTCTGCGATTGAGATGAATCGTTTTATGAAGCCAAGAGCATAAAAAGCTTTGCTAGTCTTTGCGATACAAAAAGGATCTCCCAGTATTACCACTCTGGCTTTTTCCAGTGGTAATAAAAAATTCTGCTGTGATTTGTCTAAAACGGATACTTCTGCAACTCAATTCCCCACAGCCAAGGCAGGATAAAATACACCATCACCGTAATGATAAAGATGGAAAGGATATTCAACCAAATGCCGGCCTTTACCATGTCTTTCATCTGAAGATACCCGGAGCCAAAAACCACTGCGTTCGGTGGCGTGGCCACGGGAAGCATAAAAGCACAACTCGCAGCCAAGGTAGCACCAACCATCAGTCCAAATGGATGTAGATCAAGTTTGATCGCGACGGAGGCTAGGATCGGCAACAGCATGGACGCTGTAGCGACATTTGAAGTCACTTCCGTCAGGAAATTGACCGAGGCGATGATGATCAACAGCAGCACAAAGAAACCGACACCGTCGATCAGTGTGAATTTCTGTCCAAGCCATTCAGCCAAACCAGTTTCTTTGAAGCCTTCCGCCAGTGCCAAACCACCACCAAAAAGTATCAGCACACCCCAGGGAATTTTTTCGGCTGTCTTCCAATCCAAAATGCGTTCGCCTTTCTTGGAGGAGGGGAGAAGCAGAAGCAATACTACGCCTATTAAGACGATGATCGTATCGTCGAGCCCCGGGATAAAAGGAGCCAGCAAAAAGCTTCTGGTGATCCAGGAAAAGCAGACCAGTCCAAATACAATCAGAACGGTCTTCTCTTCGAAAGTGATCTTACCAAGCGCATTTAGCTGACCTGAGATCACAGACTTCCCGCCGTCCATCTTGAAATTTTCGGGTAATTTATTACCGTAAGTCACCAAGTAATACCAACAGATAATCAGTAGGATAAGAGAGAATGGAAGTCCGAAAAGCATCCACTCATTGAAGGCGATTTCATAGTTGTAAAGCTGCTTGATGACGGCGGAAAGAATCGCGTTGGTCGGCGTGCCGATGAGCGTAGCCATACCACCAATGGAGGCGGAGTAGGCAATCCCCAGCATGATATTTTTGCCCAAGCTATCAGCGAGGTTGTGATTTTTGTCGCCCAATTGGTTTTTGAATTGACTGACCACAGCCAAGCCAATAGGCAACATCATCAGGGCAGTGGCCGAGTTGGAGATCCACATGGACAGCAATCCCGTGGCAGCGATGAAACCCATGACGATCATGCGCAGGTCAGTTCCTAATAAATTTATTATGTTAAGTGCGATCCGGCGGTGCAGGCCCCATTTCTCGATGCCGGTAGCGAGAAGAAAGCCGCCCATATACAGCATCACCGTGGGATGCATGTAGTTCGCAGAGACGGGTGCAATGTTTAGGATTCCAAGGATAGGCATCAGGATCAACGGCAGCAGAGCCGTGCCAGCAATAGGAAGCGCTTCGGTGATCCACCAGATAGCCATCCAAACGGTGAGCGCCAGCATGGCTTTGGCTTCAGGATTCAAGCCGGGAGACTCTGCAAAAAAAAAGATCAAAAGAAAAGCTATAGGGCCAAAGTATAATCCCAATCGGGGAAGCCAGTTGTTCATAGACTAAAAGGTGGTGGTTGCCGGAAGACTGCTGTCGGGAAAGATAAAAAAGAATCGGGAAAGGGAAGGGTAAAAAATTGTATTTAACATAATATAAATTATATAACAAAACCCAAAAGATCCAAGACGGTCGCTGTATCGTTGGCGTCACTGTATCATTGGCTTGTCGCGCAGATCGTTTAAAGAAGCGTGATCTATTAGCCTGGCAAGAAAGTATGGCGACCCGGATGAAATATTCAGCTACTCCTAGATCAAATTTCTTCGACCTCTAATCTCAAATCCCTTTTAGGAAAACCCGCTCTGAGCATCACCACAGCAGTATACAAAATCACTGCAATTACGACCCATTTGAGAATATCCAAAGGCAATGATTTCACCAACAATGCTGCAATTAACACCGCTACTACGCCCGGTATAGCCATGGCAATGGCGGCTTTCTTGTTGTATGCACCTTCACGGATAAAACGAATCGAGGCCGGCGGCATCAAAAAAGCACAAGAACCCATCATGATGGGAAAGGCAACTTGGGGTGACATGCCTAAGGCAAAAACCAAGGCCATGCATGGTGCATACAGTCCGATACCAGCGGTCATGAGTGCTCCCAAGAAAAAGTTGCCGACGACCGCAATGAGCAATTTCCCGCCCTGAAGACCAATTGCATCACCCCCACCTTGAATCCATTCCAGATTACGGGCTATCATAAAAATTGCCGTAACCAACAATGCAAATCCCATGGTCAATTGGATCTTCCGTTCCGAGAGTTTCGATACCACTCCTGCTCCCACCACGGCACCGAGCGCTGCAGATACAAGCATGAGCAGAAGCGTCAAGGCGTCGACTTCAATAATTGTGATAAAGATTAAGGCTTGAAACAAGACAGGAAGTGTATTGGCCACATTCATCGTCCCTGGGATCACCTTGTCCTCGGTTTGCTTGGTGAATTTCAATAAGGCTGTCTGGGGAGCGAAAGCTCCGATGCCCAATACATCAAAAAAATTGACCACGAACCCAATAACTGTAGTTTTGATCCAGCTCACCGGCTCCAACCTATTTTTATGCTTTAGAAAATCTCTCGTGAGCTCAATGCAAAACCAGGTTGTCAAAAGGGCCAGTGAAATCCATATAAATGTGATCATTGCCAATAAGTTAGGTGAGCGTTCATTGTTTTGAGATCTTTTCTTTAAAATTATAAGAAGTGAAAAATGCTGTGTTTTTGCTTGAGATCAAATAACAAGAAATGATTTTAAGCAAATTATTCAACTGATCCGCTGTTCGACTTTTTCAAATTCGAATCCTCTATTATAGGATTTCTGATGTGATTCGATAAACGAAAGGCTTGGGATTGGATTATTAATCTGTTTAAAACTAAATAGACTTTAAACAAATTCCCTTCCATTTGTTTTGGCGTCACGTCCATTCATTCCCCGCTGGACGTATTGCAGCCAAAACGGAAAAGCTATCCGTTGTTTTTTTCTTTCTTAAAAGATGCCGCACCGCTGTGATGTACTCTTTTGAACGATTGCAAAATCCAACGACCAATACTAGGATTTTTAGTCCGGTTTATTCTCCCCGGGACTTTTTCTATTCTGTGTTCAACTCCCTCAATCAAAATTCGAGGATCTTAAAATTGAAATGTGGATAGGTGGATTTTGGCCAGGTTTACGAGCGCACTAGATTTTTAATCATTTTGGGAAAGATCAACCAGTGAAACGGCAAGACCGAGTACCAATATACCCGACCCCATAACCCAAGGGGCCGAAACGTAGCAGTTTGCAATAAGACAGTTTTTCCACCCTCTTTCTTGATCTTAAATTCCAGCCAGGCTTCGCCCGGTAGTTTCATCTCGGCATACAGAAGCAAGCGGCCATTGGCTCGGTCCGCAACCAGCACGCGCCAGAAATCAAGGGCTTCTCCAGCCCACAATTCCGTGTCGCTTCGTCGTCCCCGGCGAATGCCTACTCCTCCTACGAGGATGTCAATCGAACCCCGGATGTTCCACATCCAATTGCCAAAGTACCATCCTCGATTGCCTCCAATGGACCAAATATTGTCGATGACTTCTTCCCTGTCTCGCGTAAATGGTTCTGAGCGCTGATCCGTGAACACCCCGTGCGAGGGCACTTGCATGTTTTCCTTAAAATAATTCGAGATGCCGTAGATCGAGATGGAGTCCTTCCAAGTCGAAACGACGTTCTTCTGACTGATCTTGTCAAATGCAAGTTGCAATGCTTCTGAGTAGTCATTTAACTTGATTGGTACGATCTCCAGAATCCGATTGTCTCGGCAGACGACTTCATTTTTCATACTGCTGACCAAACTTCTGGCCAGGGAAAAAGTGGTCGAAGTGACCAGCAAAAGCCACAAGGAAGAGAGTTTCGGTGTCAAAACGGGAACTGTGATGACTACCCGCTTGAGGCCCCGCACTTTGGCGAAGCCCATCAGCATTTGTTTGTAAGTGAGGATCTCTGTCCCGCCGATGTCGAAAGTTTGATCAAAGGCTTTGGGCTTCATCTTTATGCCATTCAGATACTCGACCACATTTCGGATGCCAATAGGCTGGCAGCGTGTGTTGAGCCATTTTGGCGCGATCATCATTGGGAGCTTTTCGACCAGATCCCGAATGATCTCAAAAGAAGCACTGCCCGATCCGATGATGATTGCCGCCCGCAAGACGGTGAGCGGTGCATTGGCTTTTCCCAGGATATCCTCCACATTTTTGCGGGAAAGCAGGTGGTCGGATAGATCGGCGTCGTTGACGATTCCACTCAGGTAGATGAGGTGCTTGCAGGTCGTGCCGTTGAGATAGTGCACAAAGTTCTCTGCTGACTTTGCCTCGAGATCAGTGAAATTAGGGTCGGATGAACTCATCGAGTGCACTAGATAGTAGGCGACGTCGACGTCTTTGGTCACTTTCTTCAGCGAACCGAGATCGTTGAGATCTGCCTCGACCACAGACACATTTTTGAGAAACTCCTCTGAAAAATCTTCCCAGTCAAATCTCCGCTTGTCGCGCAGAAGACAGATTACTTGATGGCCTTCTTCCACCAAGACCGGAAGTAATCTTCGGCCAATGTAACCTGTAGCGCCTGTGAGTAGGATTTTCATAAAGAAATCGATTACACTTTCAAGCTGGATATGCCACCATCTGAATGGATAATCTGACCCGTCATCCAGCTAGACTTTTCAAGTAAAAGAAATTCAGCCAGATTCGCTAAATCTTCAGGCTTTCCAATTTTTTTGAGGGGATGGCGTTGGGCATTGGCGTCTTTTTTCTCTTGACTGCCAAGAAGACTTGCCGTCAGCGGTGTGTCGGTAATCGATGGGGCGATGCAGTTGACTCGGATCTTTGGTGCAAATTCCGCCGCCAGCGCCTTTGTCAATCCTTCAATAGCCCCTTTGGAAGATGCGACCATCGAGTGGAAGTTAAAGCCTGTCTGCACTGCGACCGTGGAAAAAAGGACAACTGAAGGATTGGAGGCATTTTTCAACTTCGGCAGGCAGGCTTGGATCGCCTTCACTGCTCCCAGCACCTGCAATTGATAGTCAGCGATGAAATCCGCCGGCTTGATCCGGGCAAAAGGCTTCAAATTGAGGGCGCCGGGACAATACACCAAGCCATCCAACTCATCTGGAACGAAACTAAAATCCAAGGATTCGTCCAGCACATCGAGTTGTTGGATCTTGGCGAAGCCAGATTCACTGATTGACATGCTGTGATAGGTCCCAAAAACCGAATGACCGTCTGCGATTAATTGATTTGAAAGTGCTGCACCGATTCCCGAAGAGCAGCCTACGATAAGGATGTTTGCCATTGCAATACAACCACTGACCCGTCAAATTGTTCCTTTCAGCTGCATTTACATCTTTGAATCTTTCGATCTGAGCGTTTCGAGTTCGGTTTCCAACTCATTGATCGCTTCCATTTTAACCGCATACAATCGTAAGTCTCCTGATCGCTGCACCTGCATGGCCTCTTCGAGCAGTTTTTTGCGCTTATTTTCGAGGGCGTGAATTGGGTTTTTTTTGAAAAATGAGAACATAAGCTTGGGTTTGTTTTAAGAACACCCAAGAAGAAAAAAAGTTATCGTCATCATTTTTATCATCAATGAAAACCGACTGCTAAGCTGTGTCATCATCCAAATCAGACCCTGTGTTTGGAAATGCTTTCTTATTTCAATTTAAATAGCCAAAACGAAAGTCCTTTTTTTATTCCGACCCCCACACATCCAAATCGGACCTTAATCGATTCATCTTTTCTCCTTCCCCACTCCTCCCAAAAAATCTCAATACGATTTAACCTTAAAAATAGAAACATATCAAAAACTTATTCCCTAATTGCAGCATTAATTCAAACGTATGAAAGGATATCTTGGAGAATTTGAGGAATTGGTGCTGCTGACCATCGCATCTCTGCTGGACAACGCCTATGGCGTAAGCATCAAAACCTACATCGACGAGCGCACCTCCCGGTCGATCAGCATCGGTGCGCTTCACTCAACGATCACGCGTCTGGAAGAGAAAGGATACCTGTCTTCCCACCTAGGCGAACCGACACAGGAGCGAGGAGGAAGAAGCAAGCGCTTTTACGAAGTGACTCAAACCGGCAAGATTGCACTTCACCAAATGAAAAATCTCAGAGATGACCTTTGGGTCGCAGCCTCTCATAATCTGTCGCTGACCAAATGAAGTTAAGCTTAGCGAACAACTCACATACCGGCAGAATATTAAGCAATGCGAGATTCCATATGGCCTTTAAAATGAATTTGTAATCATATGAAACCTGAAATTAAGCCTCCAAGGCTTGCCGACGGCCTATTCCTCTGGTTTTGTGAGCGGGCTTCTGTCGAGGATCTTCACGGGGATGTCGAAGAGCTCTTCTATTCCGACCTGGAAAAGTATTCTGTTGTCAGAGCCAAATTGAAGTATTGGCAGCGGATCTTCTCCTTGATTTTTTCCTATGCGCTGCGCCAAAGAAAACGCAGGGCGGCCTACCACCCTTACTCCAGTACCCTAAGCTTCGTGATGCTTCCCAACTACTTTAAAACTTCCGTCCGCAACCTCGCAAAAAACAAGTTCTATGCGGGATTAAACATCTTCGGACTCGCGCTTGGGATGTCGCTGTCGCTGCTGTTCATCGCCATCACGGTATTTATTTACCGTTATGATAATTTTCATACCAAACGTGACCGGATCTACCGCGTCATCACCCAAGTCCATGATGACGTTAACAATCCCATTTACGCATCTACACCTTCGGATCTCGGGTTTATTCTGGAAGATGAGTTTTCAGGAATAGAAAAAGTGGTTTCTATTCGAGCTTCTTTAAACGGCGAGGCAGCTTATGAGGAGAAGAAAATGCCGATCAACGGCTATTTCACCGAACCGGAATTTTTTGAGGTGTTCGATTTCCCGCTGGCAAAAGGCAACTCGGCCACAGCCTTGAAAGACCCGAACAGCATCTTGATCACCGAAAAAGAGGCTGAAAAGATCTTTGGCAGCAAGGATCCTATCGGGGAAGTGTTGACCATACCGCCTTTTGGAGAGCTGACCGTTACCGGGGTCTTGAAAGATGTGCCAAAAAACTCCCACCTTACATTTGGAGCGCTTGCTTCTTACTCCACGTTGCAATCCAGCGCGAAAAACAATCAGTTGCCCAACGACGCATCCTGGACGAGTTTTTTGAACTCGTACGTGTATTTTCTCTTGCCCGAGGGCTCTTCTTCGGATGCTGTGGATCGTTTCCTGAAGCACGTTGCCGATGATCGCTATCCAAAAGACGGTTTCCAGGCGAGTTTTTCGATTCAGCCACTGAATGACATCGTGCCGGGAATAGAGGTTTACAATGCGATCGGCCCCAGCTGGGATCATCTTTCCATCTTGCTGGTAGGACTGACTACCTTGGTCATCCTGATTCCCGCCTGCTCCAACTATGTAAATCTGTCGATTTCCCAATCACTCAAGAGGACGAAGGAGATCGGAGTTCGCAAAGTAATGGGTGGTCAGCGGCGGCAGATTTTTTTTCAATTCATTATGGAAACTACGCTGAGCATGTTGATCGCGTTGTTTTTCTCCTACTTTTTCTTTGAATTGATCCGAGGTGAATTTCACAAAATGCTGGCAGAAGCTGACTCGATGGATATGACTCCGGATTTGGTAATCCTTGTCTGTTTTGTGCTTTTTGCACTGTTGGTTGGGGTGCTGGCCGGAATTGTGCCAGCCCTGTATTTCTCAAAAATCAAACCGATCAATGCCCTGAAGTCCACGGTGACGATTCCTACGCGGAAGTTTCGTCTGCCGGGCCGCAAGATCATGCTTACCGTTCAATATGCGATGTCTCTCGGGTTTATTATGGCCGTGGTGATCATGCTGCAACAATATCGGTATTCAATGAACTATGATTTCGGCTTTCGCCAGGAGAATATCCTTGATGTTGCGTTGCAGGACGTTAAGCCCCAACTGTTCAGGAATGAATTCGGGAAGTTGGCGACGGTTCAATCGATCTCGATGTCGTCCAATATTCTGGGGCTGGATTACAGTGCTGAGAAGTTTGTCAAGGATGATAGGCGGCAGGATTCTGTTGCGGTCGCTACGATTTCAATTGATGAAAATTTCATCGGCAATTTTGGTCTTCAATTGATTGCAGGCGAGAACTTCGGTGCTGATCAAGCGAGCAATGCGCGTCATATCATCATCAACGAAGAGATGGTGAAGAGCTTCGACCTGGACGATTCGTTTTCTGCTATTGGAAAGACCTTACTGCTAAATGACAACAAGGAAGTTTCGATAATCGGGGTGGTGAAGAACTTTCATTATACGAGTCTGCGAAAGCCCATTGGTTCATTTTTCTTCACCTCTGATCCGAATGAGTTTCAATACGCAAATCTCAGTATGCCCCTGACCAATCGATTTGATGACCTGACTAAAATAGAAAACACCTGGAAAGCCCTTGGCAGCAATCACAAAGTGAAGGCCCAGTATTTTGAAGATGAAATCGGTGACGCCTATAGTTTTTATTTTGTAGTGATCAAGCTGTGGGGCTTTCTCGGACTATTGGCTATCACCGTGGCATCCATCGGATTGCTGGGAACAGTTGCGTTTACGATCGGCAATAGACTGAAGGAAGTTAGTATCAGAAAAGTGATGGGGGCATCAACCGAACGTGTCGTTTTTATGCTTTCGAGAGATTTTCTGATGCTTCTGTTGATCGCCACAGTGGTCACCGTGCCTGTGATTTATTTTTTGTTCTCAACCCTTCTGGTTCAAATGCAGTACTACAGCATTTCCGTTGGATTTGCAGAAATCGGGATCAGCGTTTTTTTGTTGGCAGTCTTGGGCCTTACCACGATTTTCTCCCAGACCTTTCGCGCAGCAAATGCGAATCCCGTGGATCATATGAGAAGTGATTGAGTGCCACCATCCGTTGTTAGACAATTGTAATGTCGAGTGCACAATCCTAGGATTTTTTAATCCGATAGGTAAAAGGCAGATTGAAAATCTGTTGATAGGACCTGAAGATTGCAAATTTTGAGGATCAGGCTTTTTCGCCTTTGGGTTGCAAATACATCCATTTGCCTTAATTTCGAGCTTCCATTTTGAGTTATGACTGAAGAATCCGCCTCCTTAAATTTTATCGAACAACTCGTTGCAGACGATCTCGCCGCTGGCTTTCCGTCGGAGAAACTCCGGTTTCGTTTTCCTCCAGAGCCAAACGGCTACCTACATATCGGCCATGCGGCCTCCATTTGCCTGAATTTCGGACTTGGCGAGCAGCACCAAGCGCCTGTCAACCTTCGCTTTGACGATACCAATCCCGCCAAGGAAGAGCAGGAATATGTCGACGCGATCAAGCGCGACATCCAATGGCTGGGCTTCCAGTGGGCGACCGAATGCTATTCTTCCGACTATTTCCAGCAGCTCTACGACTGGGCGATACAGCTGATTAAGGAAGGCAAAGCCTATGTGGATGAGCAATCCGCCGAAGCGATGGCTGAGCAAAAAGGTACGCCAACGACGCCCGGAGTGGCTGGCCCACACCGTGACCGTTCTGTGGAAGAGAATTTAGAGCTGTTTGAGCGGATGAAAGCCGGTGAGTTTGAGCAAGGAAGCTATGTGCTTCGGGCCAAGATAGATATGGCTTCACCGAATATGCTGATGCGCGATCCGATCTTGTATCGAATCGTGAAAAAGGCCCACCACCGCACCGGCACCGATTGGGTGATCTACCCGATGTACGACTGGACGCACGGCGAGTCGGATTACATCGAGCAGATTTCACATTCACTGTGTACCTTGGAGTTCAAGCCTCACCGTGAATTGTACGATTGGTTTTTAGATCAAATCTATGACCCAAGTCTCCTGAGGCCGAAACAGCGGGAATTTGCGCGCAGAAACCTGAGTTACACGGTGATGAGCAAGCGCAAGCTGCTCGAACTCGTGCAGACCAACACAGTGACAGGCTGGGACGACCCACGAATGCCGACGATCTCCGGCTTAAGACGACGAGGCTATACACCGGAGTCAATCCGACATTTCAGTGAGCTCTCCGGGATCTCTAAGCGAGATTCTGTGACGGACGTTTCGCTTTTGGAGTATTGCATCCGCGAAGATCTAAACAAAACTGCCACCCGTGTGATGGGTGTCTTGGATCCGGTGAAGCTGGTGATCACCAATTACCCTGCGGGAAAAACAGAGATTCTGGAAGCCGAGAACAATCCGGAAGATCCGAACTCAGGTACGCACGAGTTGCCATTTTCAGGAGAACTCTACATTGAGCGAGAAGACTTTAAAGAGGATGCTGGAAACAAGTTTTTCCGCTTGACTCTGGGAAATGAAGTACGGCTGAAAAGCGCCTACATCATCAAGGGCGAGTCCTTTGTAAAGGATGCTGAGGGAAACATCACCGAGATTCATTGCACAGCTGACCTGGATTCAAAGTCGGGAAGTGGTACGGAAGCCAGCACCAGAAAGGTAAAAGGCACGCTTCACTGGGTTTCGATTCAACATGCCATCAAAGCGGAAGTTCGGGAGTACGACCGACTGTTTTTGGAAGAAGCTCCCGACAGTCATGAGGACAAAAACTTCATGGAATTTGTCAATCCAGACTCGCTAAAAGTGATCCAAGAAGCTTATTTAGAGCCTTTTCTGAAAGAAGCAAACGTTGGGGATAAGTTTCAATTTCAGCGTTTGGGTTACTTTACGGTGGACAAAGACTCAACTGCTGAAAAATTGGTCTTCAACAAAACCGTGGGGTTGCGTGACTCTTGGGCCAAGCAGAACCCCGCTCCTTCCCCTACTACCTCATCCAGTCAGTCAAAGCCGGTGAATATAGGCGGTGGAACCGAACAAGGCCAGCGAAGTGCGCTAAATGAGATCCAGAAGATCGCCAAGAAATATACCAACCTCTCCGGTGACAAGCTCGCAGCGGCCAGAGCGGATATTGCGAGATTGGCGGAGGAAGTGAGCTACGAAGAGCTTGAGCCTCTATTCCAGACTGCAACAAAAAAAGTCGGAACCCGGATCGGTGCGATGATCACCTTGGGCGTGTTGCTGAACAAAGGTCAAGCGAGAAACCCTGAGATCGAGACCTTTATCGCGGCTGGTTTGGCTGATGAAGATGAGCAGCTTAAAGCAGAGAGTTCCAATGCTCAGTCTCAGTGATCGAATGCCAGTGATCAGTGTTCACTCTCAGTGATCAGCCCTTCGGTAGGCTCAGTGCCCCCGCAATACTTCGAGGTTTTTCTTGAGCTTCGAAGGATTCGCTAAAAACAAAAATCGCTCGTCGGGTCATTCGATGAGCGATTTTTTCATTAAAAACTACGGAACGATATGGAGTTTTTCTCAAAGGCTTTTTTTAGTTCACCTTCTTTCATTCTTCGAGGATGTCCAAGTCAGCTTCTGAAAAACAATTTTCTGGGCTACTATAGGCGCTAGTCCCCGAACAATTTTGCAGTCGACCCTAGTTCTGTAGACACTTTTTTCTACACCCCAACCCTCGACTCCGAATACAAATCATACACCGCAATCAGCGCTTCGGAACCCTTGGCATTTGGGTAGAGTTCATAGTCGGCAATCGCTGCGCGCTCTTCCACATACACCGGGTCGTATTTTTCATCATAGACATTCCAGACAATCAGCAGAAAATGATAGCCAATCTTACTCGATCGACCATCTTCTAGCCAAGATTGAAAAAGTGACTCACTTAGCGGTTTGGGGTAATTGGGCCCATCAAACATGATTCTTCATTCTGGTGCTTGGTTTTTCTTGCTGCAAATATGGGGAAAGATCCATTCACAGATCTTGGTTTTCACCCAAATTCCAATCATCAGCTAAAATTTTGGTTTTTCCCGCAAGGATTCTATTTTTCTGTCTCATCTGTTTTATATTCACTTACCGCCATCCTAATCGATAAAACTCCCTTTTATGAAATTGATCCGAAAAATCTTCCTGACCATTCTCGCTTTAGCCCTAATTCTGGTAATCGTTGTCCTTTTCAACACACTACGCTTGAATTCGAAGCAGGTAGATCCGCAGCCAATTGAACTTGTATCCATTTCGGACGAGGTGTTTTTAAACCTTTCGAAAGCCGTGCAGTTTCAAACCATCTCTTTCAGTGAAGAAGCGATTCCGGATTCCGCAGCATTCAACGGCTTCCATGCATTTCTCGCAGAGGCTTTCCCGCTCGTGCACGAGAAAATGACGCTGACCAAAATCAACGAATACAGCTTGCTGTATAAATGGGACGGCTCAGACTCCTCCAAAAAACCAATCATCCTGATGTCTCATCAAGATGTCGTGCCGGTGGATGTCCCAACTCTGGAAATGTGGGAAGCGTCACCCTTTGAGGGAAAAATCACCGCAGACCACATTGTAGGCCGAGGTACAATGGACGACAAATCTTCCCTGATGGCACTTCTCGAAGGTGCAGAGATGCTACTTAAAGAAGGTTTTGCTCCCGTGCAGACGATCTATTTTGCTTTTGGGCATGACGAGGAAGTCGGTGGAGCAAAAGGTGCCGGTAAGATTGCTGAATATCTTGCTCAGCAGGGTGTGCAGGCAGCGTTCACCTTGGACGAAGGAGGAATGATTGCCGAAGGGATGGTTCCCGGTATCGATCAGCCTGTCTCTATGATCAATGTGGCGGAAAAGGGCTTTGCCTCTTTCAGACTAATTGTCGAAACCAAAGGCGGGCATAGCTCCGCCCCTCCCCGCGAAAACACCATCGGTATGCTCGCTCAGGCCATTGTTGATCTGGAAAACAACCAACTTCCCTACAGAATGGCCGATCCGGTTCAGTATCAAATCGACTACCTAGGACCTGAGATGCCCTTTGTTCAGAAAATGGCTTTTGCCAATACTTGGCTGTTAAAAGGACAAATACTCGAAGCTTTGAATTCACACACGACCACCGCACCGACGATCATCGGAGGCGGGGTGAAAAACAACGTAATTCCGACGGTTGCCGAAGCGACAATCAACTTTAGAATACTCCCCGGAGAAACTATCGAATCTGTACAGGCGCATATCGAAAACATCGTCAGTGATAAAATCCGCGTGGAGCCGGCTGGTCACTTGACGAACCCTTCGCCTGCTTCTCCGATTGATTCCGAAGCCTATAAGTTGTTAGAATCTACCATCCGCTCGGTGTTTCCAAACTCTGTGGTTGTACCGGGTTTGATTGGAGGAGGCACGGATGCGAGGCACTTTTACGGGATTTCCGACGGCGTATATCGCTACTATCCGCTTCGAATTTCTCCTGACGCCATGACCCGTTTTCATGGAATCGATGAAAAAATCACCAAAGATAATTACAAGGAGATCATTCAGTTTACTTATCAATTGATGAGGAAGTTTAATGAGGAGGTTTAAAAGATTGGAGACTGAAGCACTTCCGTCTTCGGTCTCCGTTCTTCCAGCTTATCACCAAATTTTAATCCTCTCCTCTTCCGCTTTGTAGTTGGCGTCGCCGGGTTGAATTCCGTAGGCTGCGTAGAAAGGTTCAAAGTTCATCAGCGGCCCATTCACACGCCACATGGCCGGGGAATGGGAATTGGTATTGACGTAGGCCCGCATAAACTCATCTCTGGTTTTGACTCTCCAGATACGGGCGATGGAATAGCAAAGCCGCTGGTCCGGAGTCAGCCCATCGATTCGCGTCGTATCCTGTCCCTGTTCGGTGAGCTTGAAGGCATCGTAGGCGATGTAGATCCCGCCGTTATCAGCCGTATTTTCTCCGATCGTCATGGCACCTTTGACATGCACAGAATCCAGGACCGTGAAGCCGTCGTAGCGATCGATCAAGAGTTGGGTTTTGGCTTTAAACTTCTCGTAGTCCGCCGCTGTCCACCAGTTTTTCATGTTTCCTTCCTTGTCAAACTGCGCCCCTTGATCATCAAATGCATGCGTGAGCTCATGCCCGATCACCATGCCGATACCGCCATAGTTGATCGCATCGTCGGCATTGGGGTCAAAATAAGGATACTGGAGGATGCCTGCCGGAAATACGATCTCATTCAGCGAAGGATTGTAGTAAGCGGTCACCGTACTCGGGGTAGTCCCCCACTCCGTCTTGTCCGGTGCTTTTCCGAATTTTTCCAACTGGTAGCGCGCATTGTCCTTTCGCAGCGCGAGCACATTTTCGAAGTACTTTCCCCGGTCTATAGCCACGGGATATTCCCGCCACTTGTCAGGGTAGCCGATCTTTTTGGTGATGGAATAGAGCTTTTCCTTGGCTTGAGTCTTGGTGCTGTCGCTCATCCAGTCCAGGTTGTTGATGCGCTGTTCAAAGGCCTTTTGGAGGTTGTTGACCAAGTCCAGCACCTTTTGCTTGGCTTCTTCGTCAAAGTGTCGCTTCACGTACAGCTGGCCGAGATCAAATCCCAGCTGCTGATCTACCTGCTGCACCATCTGTTGGGCGCGGGTCAACTGCTTGGACTGACCAGAAACCACCTTGGTGTATTCGAAAGCGGCTTTTTCAAAGGGCGAACTCAGGTAATTGGCGTATTCGGTAAGCGTGTGCGCGGCCAGATAAGTCTTCCAGTCCTCCAGAGAAACCGTCTTCAACATCCCGTTGAGCTTGTCGTAATAGGCCGGCTGGCGAATATCCAGGGAGTCGGCCTTTAAGCCCAAGCCCTCAAAAATGCCGTTCCAGCCAATATTTCCCTGCTTTTTGTCCAAGTCTGCTACCGCAACTTTGTGGTAGTTTTCCTTCACCACCCGGCGCTCAATCCGTGTTTTGTGGGATTCCGCCAGCTGCTTCTCGATGCCATACACCTTGGATGCCGCGGCTTCGGCGGCCTCCGGACTTTTGCCTGTCAACTCAAAAAGCGTGGCGAGGTAGGTATGGTAGGCCTTTTGGATGCCCAGCGTAGAGGAATCACTTTTGAAATAATAATCCCGATCGGGCAGCCCCAGGCCAGTCTGGCTGAGATGGATGATGTTGATGGTGCTATTCTGGTCATCCGGAGAGATGCGAAGCCCGATGAGGGATTCGCTGGTGTGCTGGAGTTCGGAGACGAGGTATTCTTCCAAATCGGCCAAAGAAGCTATCGCCTCGATTTGTGCCAGTTTGGGCTGGATGGGTTCAAAGCCTCTGGCATTGATGGCCTCGGTATCCATGCCTGAGGCATAGAAGTCGCCGACTTTCTGCTCAATGCTTCCTGCTGGATGCTCTTCCGCCGAAACCTCCTCCAGGATGCTTTCGAGCAGCTTTTTCTGGGGGATGTTCAGAAAAGAATAAGAGCCCACTCCTACCTGGTCGGCATCGATTTCGGCGGAGTTGTACCACTTGCCGTTGACGTGCATGAAGAAATTGTCGCCGGGTCGGATGGTGGAGTCGATGCCGTCGAGCTCAACGAAGGTTCTGGATTCCTTTTCCGTATCAGGGCTGGGAGAACATGCCCAGATCAGGGCCAGAGGGATCAGAAAAAGCTTTTTCATAGCAGGAAAATGTTTTTCTGGAAGTTAGGACAAAAATCTTTGCCCCAAAATCCATTGGTGTAAAGCCCAGTCCCCAAGCGCCCTCGTCCTTTAAGCCTTGCACAGTTCCGAAACCATTTTCTAAAAAAAAACTACCCAGCCCGAGGGATAGACTTATTTCCCGCGTCTAAGGGTTAAGATAAAATCGATCCAATCATGCGTAAACATCATCTGATAAAACTCACCTCTATTCCACTCCTCATTTTGCTCATGGCCAACTCCTGCAAAGATAGAGAGTCCGCGGAGGGAGAGATCGTCTCTGAGCTCCACCCGGCCTTTGCAGAATTCGATCCAGAAAACACGGAAATATACTTGGATGGTTATAATGTCGTGGTCGAAACCAATGGCCTTCCCAACCACAAGACGGTCTATTGGGGTTTAGGCCATGAACTCTATCAAGCCGAACCCAATGTGCAGTTGACGCCGTCTATCATTCCAAACTTCAATGGAGCAGCGACATTGAGAGTTGCGGCGAATCCGGAAATAGCCAGCTCCACCACTTCCACCAGTTTAGGGGCCATCGGGATAGCGATCAGCGGCGCTTACATCTTCAATGATCAGGAAGGCAATGGGCCTTTGGGCCAGGCAGCCTCTTCATTGGACTATACCGGCGGACACATTGGCCCTGGGCAATATCACTACCATTTGGAGCCCAAAGCCTGGACAAACGACGATGAAAACCTCGTGGGAATAATGGCGGATGGTTTCTTTCTATACGGAAGAAAATGCCACGCCACAGGAGATCATCCTACTGACCTGGACGAATCTGGCGGTCACTCGACTTTCACCCAACACTCCCCTGACATAGAATATCACTACCACATCGAAAATGAACTTTATCTCAACCAATACTATCTCCTTTTTGCCGGAAGGTATCAGGGAACGCCAAGCCGAATCAACTAAACTTTTGATCCTTTGGGCTTTCCTTGTACTGCTGGGCAGTTGCTCTGAAAAAACGGCGGATCCCCCGATTCCTGAGGTGTACGTACCCAAAGCGGATCTTGTCCTTCACCCAAACGAAGGGAAATGGTACTACGAAAACGAGCCCTTCAACGGCTACGCGATCACCTACCACGACAACGGAGGCATGGAAGAAAA
This sequence comes from Algoriphagus jejuensis, assembly GCF_039523455.1. Classification (NCBI taxonomy): domain Bacteria; kingdom Pseudomonadati; phylum Bacteroidota; class Cytophagia; order Cytophagales; family Cyclobacteriaceae; genus Algoriphagus; species Algoriphagus jejuensis. Next base: position 195,452 of record NZ_BAAAFI010000001.1, read on the forward strand.
AATCGGATACTACCAAGGAAAGAAAGAAGGTCCAGCCCAACAATGGTTTGAAAATGGCGTGATGGGAAGCGAAATGAGCTATTCCGCCAACAAAATCCAAGGAAGCAAAAGAACTTGGTGGCCCAATGGCGTGATGAGCAGTGAGGCTTATTTTGACTATGGGGTGGTGACCGGTGTGCAAAAGTCCTGGTACGCTACGGGACAAATAGCCAGATTGACCACGGTCAAGGATGGGAAGCCTGAAGGGATACAGCAGGCGTGGCTTCAGAACGGGAAGATCTACGCCAACTTTGAAGTAAAGAATGACCGGATTTACGGAATGAAGCGGTCCAACCTGTGCTATTCACTAAGCGATGAAAAAATCACCAATGAGTCTGTTGAAAATCTGGATGATAGCCTTGATACTGACATCCTGTAGCAAAGCTGAAAAAGTGGAAACTGGCAGTGCAAGTCTTTTGCCCTACTACGAAGAAGCGACTTTTACTCCCATTTGGTATGAGGAAGGTTCCCTGCCTGCCGATTTTCACCAAATCCCGGAGTTTTCCCTGATCAACCAATCAGGTGAAGAAATCACCGAAAAATCCATCACCGGTAAAATTTCAATCGTTGATTTTTTCTTCACTTCCTGTCCGGGGATCTGTCCCAAAACGACAGCAAATATGACCTTGGTCCAAAATGAATTTTTGAAAGACGACGAAGTAATCTTGCTTTCCCATTCGGTCACTCCGGTCTATGACAGCGTCGCTGTTTTGAAAGAATATGCGGAGGAGAAAGGAATCGTACCGGGCAAATGGCACCTACTCACCGGAAGTAGAGCTGAAATCTACACCCTGGGCAGAGATGCATACTTCGCAGAGGAAGACTTGGGCCTGATGAAAAGTCCAGACGATTTCCTGCACACAGAGAATTTTATTTTGCTTGATGGCAACAGGCAGATCAGGGGAATCTACAACGGACTAAACACGACTTCCATCAATCAATTGATCGAGGATGTAAAAACGCTCCGAAAGACCCTGTAAGTCTTTGATGAAACCACACAGCAGGAAGGCGATTTGGTTTTGAGAATCCTCTGTCCTGCTCTTTTTTGCCTGCCACGAAAGGACCTTCCAGTCAATTTGTTCATACCTATCTGTCGGGATCTAAAAATCTAGGCTTTAATTTTTTCCACCCACTAAAATAAAACACAGAGTCCGCGAGGGATTGCCAGACACTTGGCGTCTTTATCGGTAACCAACTTATCTGAAAAGACATGAGAAAATTCCTTTTGCCCTTAGTTCTCCTCGCTTCCCTCCTGGCATGCTCGCCCGAGGATACCGATCCTCTGGAAGAAACAGCCGGCGAAACCCTCACAGATACTGACTTTGACATTCCGGACTGGACCACGGCCACGCACAGCAACGACGCCGACCCCGACTTTGGCGAGGTCTTCCAGGACAATACCGTCAAGCGGATCGACTTGGTGATTACCAATGCCCGCTGGAAAAGCATGCTCAGCAATATGACCAGCATCTATGGTCCATTTGGTTCGAGGGCTGGAGGCAATTCCTTTTCCTCGGAAGACCCCAGCTTTGTTCCGGCGGAAGTTTTCTACCAAGGCAAGGAATGGTACCGCGTCGGGATTCGATTTAAGGGAAATTCAAGTTTGGCGTCGACCTGGGCCACTGGGAATATGAAACTTTCCTTCAAGCTGGATTTCGATGAATTTGAAGATGACTACCCCCAGATCAAGAACCAGCGGTTTTATGGATTCAAAAAGTTGAGCTTGAAAAACAACTTTAATGACAAGTCCATGCTTCGCGAAAAGGTAGCTGGCGATACCTTCAGAAACTTCGGTTTGGCGGCTTCCCACACAGCTTTCTACACGGTCTATGTGGACTATGGAGAAGGTCCCAAATACTTCGGCGTCTATACCTTGGTGGAAGAAGTCGATGATACCCTCATTGATACCCAGTTCACAGACAATGACGGCAACCTCTATCAGCCCGACGGCAACGGTGCAAGCTTCGCACAAGGCACCTTCAGCGAGTCTGTTTTTGTCAAAGAAAACAATGAAGAAGAAGCAGACTGGACAGACATCAAAAACCTGTTTACCGTCGTACATGCCACCAACCGAACTACCGACCCAGCAGCGTGGAGAACTGATCTGGAGACCGTATTCGACACAGAAGTCTTCCTGAAGTATCTGGCAGTCAATACGGTGATCCAAAACTGGGACACCTATGGACGAATGACCCACAACTACTTCCTCTACAACAATCCGGAAAACAGCAAGTTGAGCTGGATCCCTTGGGACAACAATGAGTCCCTTCAAACAGGAAATCAGCAAGGTGCCTTGCCTCTGAACTTCTCTGGACTTTCCGCCTCGCAGTGGCCTTTGATCGGCTACCTCTACGCCGACCCGGTGTATAAAGCGAAGTATGATTCCTATGTCGATGAGGTGATCAAGGGCGTCTTCGAAACCGGCAAGATGCAGGAGCTTTATACCACGTATGGAGCTTTGGTACAGCCCTATGCGATCTCAGAAGTGTCCGGATATACCTTTCTGAACAGCCCTTCTGACTTCCAGTCAGCAGTGAATACGCTGAAATCCCATGCGACAAGCCGCGCGGCAGCGGTGAAATCCTACCTGGGAAACTAGCATTCCGACACAAGTCGCCAAAGGTGGCAATGCTGTACACCCTTGCCACCTTTCCAAATCTTCTTTATGGGTAATTAAGGTCATTTCCTCTGCGGGAAATGAGGAGGATTCCCTTTGGCCTTTCCATTTATCAAATCCTATCCATCGATGTTCGAACTATTTCCCGATCAGCCGGTCTACGAGTACCCACAGCTGATCAATATCACCTACTCCTTTCTATGGGCTTTTGTGCTTTCATCGATGATCGCCATCACGCACAAGGTCACTTTTACGGGGGAATATTACCCAAAAAACTTCTTCCAGTCCCTGGTATTGGGAGCGGTGGTGACCACCATGGTGATGATGGCCATTGGGGATAGCCTTGCGAGAGGCCTGGGAGTTTTTGGTGCGATGGCCATCATTCGATTCCGAACCCGGATCGATGACCCGAGAGATGTGCTCTTCCTCTTCGCCGCCTTGAGCACGGGCTTGGCCATCGGAGTCTATGGCTTTACCATATCCTTTGTCGGGTCGATCTTGTTTTGCCTGGTGGCTGGCCTGCTCCATGTCTCCCCTTTTCGCAGCTATTCCCATCCCAATCAGCTCATACTGACGATTCAGGAGCAGGTGGTCTTGGAAAAGGTGGATTCCTTGCTCAAAGAATTTTGCAAAGACTATCGGCAGCTTTCCATTCAGCATAGTGCAGAAAAAGGCACCCGGTATCACTATGCGGTCACCTTCAAACCCGACTTGGCCAAAGACCAACTCGTCGCCCTACTTCATGCAGTAGAAGGTGTCTCCCAGATCAAACTGTCCTCCAACGAACTTCTTGCAAACTCATAGTAATTATGTCGAACTGGTTTTATAATCTGATAGCCTTGATGCTGGTAGCGATGCTGTACATCAGCGGCCGGTACTTCAAAGGAAGTGGCGAGGCTTCCATAGGCGTTGCGCAAACCTCCGAATACAAGGTGAACTCCGAAAAGTCGGCCTTGGTCAAGTCTATCCATGTGGTGCCCGGGATGGAAGTAAAAGAAGGAGAGCTCCTCGTGGAGCTGACCAGTGAGGCGCTGGAGATGGACATTGCCAAGCTCATCAACAGGATTGCGGTCCATCAGTCGGACCTTTCCGAGAAAGCGAAGCTCGCCTCGGCCGAAATCTCCTATATCAAAGCCGAAAGCGAAATCAAGTTGGAGGAGCTGGAAGCGGAGATTTTGGAACTGGAAAGCGAACTCCAGATGAATGAGGCGCTCACCAAAAGTTTTGTTACCGAAAAAGAGGCAGGCGAAAACTCCCCGATGTCCATCAAGATCAGATCACTCAAGCTCCAAAAGCAAATGCATTTGGACGCCAGGGGCATTAGGATTCAGGATGTGACACAGGAAAGTGCGACCGAGCAGCATCTCCTGAGAAACCAAATTGAGCTGCTGGAAAGTGAGTTGAAACTGCTCCAAACGGAAAAAAGCAAGCTGAGCAAGTACGCCATCGCTCCGGGCGTGGTAAAGAATGTCTATGTCAAACCTGGAGAGCAGGTCGACTCCTTCTCCCCTCTGCTGGAGATCAACCCCCTGCATCCCACCACGGTCGTCGCCTATTTGGTGGGAAAAAAGACGGTGGAATTTCCGGTAGGCAAGCCAGTCAGTGTGTCATCCTATGACCAGAGAAGGAACACCGTCGCCGGCAAGGTGATCGGCTACGGTTCGGTCAACGAACTGCCTGATATCCTGCAAAAATCCACTGCCAATCAGGCATTTGGACAGCAGGTGTTTATTGAGATCCCGGAGGAGAACACCTTTTTCAACGGGGAGAAAGTGCTAATCCGATAAGTCCACCCAACTAGCCTGAGAAGACCACGCCGCTGCTTGAAGGCAGCTCGTGCGGGATTTCTATGGCCTTTGAAAAACAATGTATGAAAAGACTCATCCTTGGATTAATCTGCCTTCCGATGTCGGTTTTTGGACAAGTCTCGATGGAGGATTTCCTCTGGTCAGCTTTGGAGGCTCCGGAAGTCCAAACTCTAATGCAGCAAAACGCTTTTTTGGAAACCAACTCCTACAAGCTATCCCCGATACGTGGAATGGAAATCAGGACGGAAACCAATCAACTGGATCCGCATCGTCAGGATTTTGCCCTGAGGATCAACCCTGCCAACCCCTGGGAGATCAAGCGAAACAATGAATATTTCCAGACCTATCAGGAAGTCATTGGTCTCGATCAGGATCGGAAACTGAAAGAGCTGCTGACGCGCCACTATGCGGCGATTATTGGCTGGAGCTACCTTCAGGAGCAAAAGAAGCTCAAGCAGGAAGAGCAAGAGATTACCCAGTCTCTGCTCCAGATTCTCGAAGCCCAGCGGTTTTCCAGCTTTTTTGATGCGGATGATTATGCCGACTTGAAAATTGACCTGTTGGAAAAGCATGCGGATTTGGAAGAATTGAACTTTGAGGAAGAGATTCTGAGAAAGGAAATAGAATCGCTTTTCCCCCTGGCAAAGTCCCAGGATATAGCATGGTCGATGGCTAGTTTGGTCCCTGTAGAGTTGATCGAGCAATGGATCCAGCGGCATGAAGCCAGGCCTGAAAACGGTGAAATTGCTTATCGGCAAAAATTGGTGGAATTGGCCTCGGCGGAATGGGCTTTGGCAAAATCAAATCTGAACATCGGTTTTGTGCAGGCTCAATATCAGCAATACAGACTCGAACAGGAAAGAAGCCCTTGGAGCATTGGGCTGGGTGTGCGCCTGCCCCTTTTCAATCCCAACAAGGGAAAGATGGCGGAGAAGAAGCTGGACATTCTGGAAGCCCAAGGGGAGCTGACGCAAGCCCAAGATGAACAGGAAGCGGGGCTTTCGCTGATGAAGACCAAAGTAAGGACACTGACGCAGCGCTATCACTCCCTTCAAGAGCAGATGGAGAGCTTGGATATGGAAGGTTTGGGAGAAAATCTGAACGCAATTCAGGGCGGCAATCCCCTGGCGGAATTACGCCTCAGAAGGAGCCTTGTAAAATCAAAAAATGTAACGGCAAGACTCAAAAGGGATATTTACCATGCCTATATCGAGTATTTGGCTGAAACGGAATTATTGCAGAGCCTGCCGATGGTCAACTACCTGCAAAGCGATAGTTTGAGATAGACAATCTGGCTGAAAAACCTGGGACAAATGGTTTCAGGTCTTTTTCCCCCGTTTTTCCCCGAAATACAAGAGGGCGTTTGGAAAACAGCCTTTATTCCCATTTCTTACTTCATCCATCCACTTTTGCCTTGATGAAAGACGAGAAAAGCTGTTTGCAATCCATTGCCGGAGGAAACGAAGAGGCCTTGGAACAGCTTTATCATCTCTACTCAGGACGGGTTTACAATACCTTGATCAGCTACACCAAAAATGCCGAAGACGCGGAGGAATTGCTGCAGGATGTCTTCGTGACGGTGTTCAACACGGCGGCCCGTTTCGAGTTCAACTCCTCGGTCAGCACTTGGATCTATCGAATCACGGTCAACAAGTCTCTGGACTTTCTCAGGAAGAAGAACAGCCAGAAACGCTTCGGGATCTTTACCTCCCTCTATGTCAGGGATTCCGCAGAGATCAAATACGAATCTCCGGATTTTGTCCATCCGGGAGTGAAGCTGGAAAACCAGGAGGATGCCAAGCTGCTGTTTCGGGCGATAGACCAGCTGTCGGAGAATCAGAAGACGGCATTTATCCTGACGCAGATCGAAGGACTGCCCCAGCAGGAAGTGGCGGAAATCATGAACCAAAGCCGCAAGGCCGTGGAGTCGCTGCTGGCTAGGGCAAAGGCAAATTTGAGACTGGAATTGGAAAAATTTTTCCCGGAACGGGGGATAAACAAAAAGAATACGTCAAGATGAATATGAAGAGAGAAGATCAGGTCAAGCGGGTCTTAGACAGCCTGGACGGAATCCAGCGGGCCGAGGCTCCCAAGGAGGGATTTTCCAAGATCCAGCAGCGACTGGCCGGGCAACGCACACTTCCCCTCCGGGAGGAGTCATCCGGCAGAGGATGGTTGTGGATCGCCGCATCCCTTGCTTTGGTGCTCTGTTCCAATATTTGGGTCGTTTCCACCCAATGGACAACAGAAACAGCCCCGGCAAATGTGGAAACCTACAGCGAGTACCCCCAGCTGATTACTGACTTTAACCTATACGACCATGAATAAATCCATCTACCGAATCGGTTTCTTCATCCTCTTGGTGGTCAATATCGCCTTGTTGGTGCTGTTCTATTTTGGGCCAAAACGTCCCCCACAGCGGCTCCAGCCCAATCAGGCGGGCATCAAAGATCAACTGGCGATGGACTTGGGTTTTTCGGAAGAGCAAAAGGCAAGATTTGATAAGATGGCGATGGACCACCGGGACAAAGTGAGTCGGCTGGAAAACCGGGAAAGGAATCTGATGGACGCGTATTTTGACCAATTGACCAAGGAAGATTCGGAGGCAGAGCGGGAACAGCTCCTGGACGAGATCCAGGCTATCAACCGGGAAAAGATCGAATTTACTTACTCGCATTTTGTAGAGCTGAGGGGGATTTGTACCGAAGAGCAGTTGGGCAAGTTTGACGATGCCCTGGCTAGGATCCTTCCTGCCTTGACCAACTCAGGGCCTGGAGGCCCCCCACCAGGAAATCCGCCTCGATAGCTTGGGGAAAAGTTGTGAGTCACCCATTTTTTGTTTGGTCCCGCATTCAGCTCGAATGCGGGATCTTTTTTGTTTTCCGACTCCCTCTAGCCCGAATCGGGGAAGCTTTTTTCCTGACCGAGGTTCGGAAGGGCGAAATAGCGCTGTTTTTTTGACGCTATCTTAAATCTCAAAGCGGGAGTTTACTTTTTAATCCAATTGGAAACCTAAATCCCCCCAGAAAATCCCGACTCAATCCCCAGGAACCTCACCGGTTTCGTGCAACAGCGGTTTCATGCTTGGCTTTGCAAGCCGCACGAAAACCTAGTTGTTAGCGGTTGTTTTTCGTTTCATATTCGGTGTCTCTTACTATAATGAAAAGTGTCGGCAAACCTTGCTCGTCTTCAATTTCAATAGAATATTTGTCGTATTCATTAAAGTCATTGAATAGATTAACAATGTCAGCTAAAGCATTTCCTCTTTGAATTCTACTTGGAATAATACCTTGTCCAATGTTAAGAAGGTCATATACAATGCAGTTCCAGTCAGGGTTGGGTGGGGAAGGAGGATTTTCAAAAGGAAGTCCTAAGTCTCCAACGAGAATTCTATTCAGAAAATGTGTCCAGCTATATTCTAAATTTGAATTCCAAGGAACTTGCCTCAAGTTTGGAAATTTGTCAAGAATTAAATAGTGCAATGCTTTAGTTCGGCCTTGACTGTAGTCAGGTAAATTTCTTTCTGGTGTATTGATTATTGAATTATTATAAACTCTTGCAGGCATTGAAAAGGTTATGTCGCTGTCGTACAAACATTGTTGTGATTGCGAAGTCAATATCCTGTCTTTTTTTGCTTGTGATATTACAGCACTTCTAAATAGCGGTATCTTATTTTTGTCTAACAAGCAAAATACTACAAGTAAGTCACCAAGTTCGCAACCAGGAGTGTCCCCTGTGCATAAATTTATTGATGAGATGTGTCTTGTTATTCTTGGTTTTTGATGAATAAAAACAGAAGCAAACTTTACTTCGTATGATGAATGACTTAATATTGGTGCAAGATTTCTGTTTAGATAGTCAACACCTACACCTCTGTCCAATAAAAACCGCTTTATTATCTGTGGTTCTGTTAGATTAAAATCAATTCCATTCCAAGAATTAATTGAATGATCTATTATGTCTTGTGAAAAGTTTGATACACTCTTAACAAACTTGTCGTATTCTGGTGCGGGTGTCATTGTCGTGTCGTTTTAAAATAACCGCTAACACTTGTACTTACAGCATTCCCGCTACGTTATTGCGTCTATATCGCCAATATCCACAGGTTTTTTGGGCGCTGCCGTGAGCAAATTAAGAATTTCGTCGATCTCGTCAAGGGGACTCAGAATTTTTTCTTGGGAAATCGACGGCACATAGGGCTAAATTTCCGTCATCTACTACTTTCCTGCTGGAAACAACCAGCTTAACCCGCCTACTCCCTTCGTGAAATAGCGTTTTTTCAATTCTTTTTCGCAGCCTCGCGAGGGATCACCGCCTAGTCCGCGTCTTTACAGACAAATGGTAAAAGACATGCGAACGGTACATTTGAGAACAAAGATTTTGCTGATGTTGGCCTTTTTCGCCTCAGCCAACAGCTGCAAGGAGGATTTCGACCTGGATACCGATGTGGGGACGGTCGTAGCCGTGGCCCCTACCCTTTTTGTCGACGGCACCACCGTGACCACCGTGCCCTGCACCCTTTCCAATGGTATCAGCACGACTTGCTACCAGATCGTGGCGGGGATTCCTACAGACCATCAGCTCGGGCCTTGGTGTCCGGACAATATCGCGGATGGAGCAGAGGCTGGAGGCATCTGGCTGGACAAGGGGAAAGTATATGACGTGGATGGGGATTTTGTGGAAAATTTGGCAAGCTTCTACCAAGACCATACCTGGAAGATGTACGATGCGGATGGCAACATCTACAAGACGAGGACCTTGGATGACTGCATCAATGCAGCCAATCCCAATGTGGGCGGGGCTTACCAAAACTACTGCGTCGAATGCGTTCCCGAACACATCACCGGTCTGACTCGGACGTGGCTGATTCCTGTCAAGCCCGTCAAGCTGAATACCTCTGCAAGTTTTGCGGGGATGGGCCCCGGCGCTATGGGCCCGACGGTTCGCGGCATTGCATTCAACGGTACGGAGTTTTCTGCCTCAGCCCCTTTGAACAATATCCTCAGCGCCTATACCATTGCACCTTTTGACGACGCCGGAGGACATATCAATGTACACCAAGGCTACCACTACCATGCGGCGACGGGCATCTCCACTACCATCGCACAACCGGACGGACATGCTGGGATGATCGGCTATGCCATGGACGGTCACGGAATCTACGCACAGCTCAATGACAAGGACGGCGAGCCCATAGGCTTGGATGGGTGCAGAGGGCACTATGACGAAGTCAGAGGCTACCACTACCACGTGGATGCCGCTGGGGCAAACAACTTCATCAACTGCCTGTACGGAGCTTATGTATTTTGACGAGTGAGCAGGACCGCAAACACAACGAACATGAAAAGACTGGTAATAACGCTGGCTTTGCTGGCAGCCTTTGTCCTTCCGGTAAAGGCCCACGATCCGGATATCTCTTCCCTGCTGATGATCGAGCAGGATTCCGGAGAGTGGATTCTTCAGGTAAATGCCTCCTTGACGGCATTTGAGTATGTAGTCACCGCAGCGTATGGGGAAGGTTCCTTTCAGTCAGCAGAAGAGTTCAACCAGCTGCTGCTGGACTTCCTCCGTGACAAGATCCTGCTGCGGACTAATGGACAGCAAATAAACCTGAAAACGGGGTTGGTGAGTTTGGGACATGCGACGACCGTTGCCTTTGAGCTCCCGGACTTTTCGGGCAACATCGAAACTGTCGAGGTAGAAAATGAGAGTTTCGAAGACATCCGACGCAGCCAGGTCCTCTTCGGCATGATCAAGGATGGGATGGACAAAAGCCAGTTTATCCTAAACGAAGCCAATGATTTCCGGCTTTCGCTACAGGTGCAGGACAATCGGGTGTTGTTGGTAGAGACCGGGCAAGACGGTGGAATCTGGTTTTTCTCCGGACTCGCCGCACTTGCGCTCATGCTGATCGGATTGTCAATCCTGAGACTGGCAGGAAAAAAATCCGCCTTGGCGACCGGCTTCCTTCGAAAAGTCTAAAGAAAATAAATCTGAAAAATCGCGGGGGATGGTGAAGCCTTCTCCGTCCAAAGTACAAAACCAAAACATTATGAATACAGCAACTAAAATCCTTGCCGCCGGAGCCCTGGCCATTGCTCTCAATGCATGTAGCTCCCAGAAGAAGCAAGCCGGAGTGGAAGACGAGCGACCCGTAAGCCAACAAGGACGTACCCAGGGTGGTCCTGCCGGTGCGCAGAGCCAAGGAAGACCTCAAGGTGGTGCTCCAAACTTTGCCCAGCTATTGGCAGAGATGGATGCCAACAAAGATGGAAAACTGGCCAAGTCGGAAGTAAAAGGACCTTTACTCAATGACTTCGCAAAGATCGACACGGACGAGGATGGGTTTCTATCAGAAAAAGAAATCGCAAATGCCCCGCGTCCTCAGCGTGGCGGAGGAAGAGAATAAACGCAGTATAAATGGGTTAATGAGCGAGTCCCGAAACCGTGTGGTTTTTGGGACTTTTTTATGTCCGGCCAGTATTCCCAAAGTCACGCCCATATTTCGATTGGCCTTCGAAATTCTCCGGGGATAGGATTCCGAATGAGTTTGGGGGTTCAAATTTGGTTACGCACTCATATCGGCAATTTTTTCCGCAGGAAAAAGAAATACGATGTGTCAATGCCCTACTCAGACCATCTTATAGATAAATACTATTTGATCATAAAAACTATCAATTTGATTTATCGGTATTAGAAGAGTTAACTTGGGTGGAGTTTTAAAAGTATTTACCTTAAATAACCATTTTAAACTAATACAACATGTCAGAAATGAAAGATCTCAATACAGGCAAGGCAGGGGATGGGAAATGCCCCTTTGGCCACTCTGCTCCCGCTGCAGTTGAGCCTAAGCAAGCCGCCGGAAGTGGAACCCGGAACCGGGACTGGTGGCCAAACCAGCTCAAGGTCAGCATTCTTAGACAAAACTCTTCCCTTTCCGACCCCATGGACAAGGATTTCAACTATGCCGAGGAGTTCAAAAGTCTGGATTTGGAAGCCGTGAAAGCAGATCTGCACAAGGTCATGACCGATTCTCAGGACTGGTGGCCGGCAGATTTTGGACATTATGGGGGACTTTTTATCCGTATGGCATGGCATAGCGCCGGAACCTACCGGATCCACGACGGACGTGGTGGCGCCGGTGCAGGCATGCAGCGCTTTGCTCCACTCAACAGCTGGCCGGACAACGTCAGCCTCGACAAAGCTCGCCGACTTCTCTGGCCTGTCAAGCAGAAGTATGGTAAAAAGATCTCTTGGGCGGATCTCATGATCCTCACCGGAAATGTTGCCTTGGAATCTATGGGATTCGAAACTTTCGGTTTTGCAGGTGGCCGTGAGGACGTGTGGGAGCCTGATGAGTCTGTGTATTGGGGATCTGAGGACAAGTGGCTCGGTGCCGATATCCGTTATGCCGGTGGTTCAGAAGGTGTGGCCGAAGATCACGGCGTAGTCGTCTCCGATGATGATCCGGATGGCGGCGTTCATGGTCGTAATCTGGAGGAGCCACTTGCAGCAGCCCACATGGGTCTGATCTACGTCAACCCGGAAGGTCCAGATGGTAAGCCTGATCCCGTGGCCGCGGCCAAGGATATCCGCGATACGTTTGGACGTATGGCGATGGACGACTATGAAACTGTAGCTCTCATCGCCGGCGGACATACCTTCGGCAAAACCCACGGAGCCGCTCCTTCAGAACACGTTGGTCCGGAACCCGAAGCAGCTGACATTGAATCTCAGGGCTTCGGTTGGGGCAATAGCTTCGGCTCCGGCGCGGGCAAAGACGCCATCACCTCCGGACTGGAAGTGACCTGGACCACCACGCCTACCCAGTGGAGCAACAACTTCTTCGAAAACCTTTTTGCCTACGACTGGGAGCTGAGCAAAAGCCCAGGAGGTGCCCACCAATGGGTGGCCAAAAATGCCGAGGCGATCATTCCGGATGCCTTCGACGGAAGCAAAAAACATCTTCCTACGATGCTCACCACCGATCTTTCCCTGAAACTGGATCCGGGATTTGAGAAGATCTCCAGACGCTTCCTGGAGAACCCGGATGAGTTTGCGGACGCTTTTGGAAGAGCATGGTTCAAACTGACCCACCGCGACATGGGGCCAAAAAGTAGATACTTGGGCTCAGAGGTACCAGCTGAAGACCTGATCTGGCAGGATCCAATTCCGGCAGTCAACCATCCACTCGTCGAAGGAGATCAGGTAGAAGCACTAAAATCCAAAATCTTGGCCAGCGGACTAAGTGTCGCCGAACTCGTGAGTACGGCTTGGGCCTCTGCATCTACTTTCCGGGGTTCTGACAAGCGTGGCGGTGCCAATGGCGCCAGAATCCGATTTGCTCCGCAAAAAGATTGGGAAGTAAATCGCCCTGTTCAGTTGTCCAAAGTGTTGGGTGTTTTGGAGAAAATTCAAAATGACTTCAATTCAAGTTCGGCAAGTGCCAAAGTATCCATGGCTGACCTGATCGTTTTGGCGGGTTGCGCAGGTGTTGAAAAAGCCGCAAAGGATGCTGGCTTTGAGGTCAAAGTTCCATTCACTCCTGGCCGTGCCGACGCACTGATGGAGCAGACCGACGTCGAGTCCTTCGCCGTATTGGAGCCCTTGGCTGACGGATTCAGAAACTATACCAAGCACCATTTCCGCGTGTCTCCTGAGGAAATGCTCATCGACAAGGCTCAACTCTTGACTCTGACCGCGCCGGAACTTACTGTCTTGGTGGGTGGTCTGCGGGTGTTGGATACCAACTTCGACCAATCGAAGCATGGCGTATTCACCGAACAGCCAGGCAAGCTGAGCAATGACTTCTTTGTCAACTTGCTGGATATGGGAACCGCTTGGGCTAAGTCTCCGGAGAATCCTGCCCTGTATCATGGCACGGACCGCAAGACCGGTTCACCGAAGTGGACCGGAACCCGAGTGGATTTAGTCTTCGGTTCCAACTCAGAGCTTCGCGCCATCGCCGAGGTTTATGCCTGCGAGGATTCCAAGAAGAAGTTTGTCGAGGATTTCGTAGCAGCATGGAGCAAGGTGATGAACCTGGACCGCTTCGATCTGGCTTGATCAACAGCTTATAACTAAGGAAAAGGCAGTCTTCGGGCTGCCTTTTTTGGTTTGATTTACTCTAAGTCCAAATCGGTTAAGAGTGAGATTTACACAAAAGGCGGCTGGATATATTCGTCTTTTCCAGTAGCTTATGAAATCAAAACATCCCTACCCAGTAACCCAAAGACCTATCAAAGCCATGAAAAAATCCCTGTTTTTGCTCGCGTTCCTTTGCCAATCTCTTTTTGCCCAAGTCCCCGAGGGAAAAAAAGTAATCAGTTCACTCTATATCCACGATCTTCAAACAGGAAAATCAGAAATGATCCTCAAGGAAAATCGGCATTTCGAAGCACCCAACTGGTCTCCTGATGGCAGCTTTCTCCTGATCAACAGTAAGGGGAAACTGGAAAAGATTGGTTTGGATGGTGAAAACCTGGGAATCCTGAATACCGGCGAGGTCCAAAAAGCTAACAACGATCACGGCTATTCCTTTGATGGGAAAACACTCTTTATCTCCAGTGGTAAAAATGAAATTCAATCCCATAGCTCGTTCATTTACAAGGTTTCCGCTGAGGGTGGCGTTCCCGAATTAATCACTCCACTCTCCCCATCGTACTGGCATGGAGTTTCGCCTGACGGGAAGTTCGTGGTATACTGTGCGCCGAGGAATGGCAATTATGATGTCTATAAAATGAGCGTGGACGGCGGCGAAGAAGTCAGACTGACGACTGCCGAGGGCTTGGATGATGGACCGGAGTATTCTCCCGACGGCAAGTACATCTATTTCAATTCCTACCGATCCGGGATGATGCAGATCTGGCGGATGAAGCCGGATGGCTTCGATCCTGAGCAGATGACCTTTGACTACCATTCCAACTGGTTTGCCCACGTCGCTCCAAATAACCAAATCGCAACAATCATTACCTATCTGGAGAACCAGAAAGAAGGCCATCCCTTTGGCAGACAGGTAAAACTCCGACTCCTCAACCTAAAGACGAAAGAGCTGAAGGATCTGACCGAGGAGTTTTACGGCGGTCAGGGCACGATCAATGTGCCCTCTTGGAACCCTGAGAGCACCAAGTTTGCCTATGTGAGGTATGAATTGGAGGATTTGTAGCGTTCTCGTTATCCTGCTTCTCCAGAAGCAGGATTCAAGGCTTCATCAACCTTTCGTGCAGCTTCCGGAGAAGCAGCACAGCGGGAAGCTCCTCGTTATCCTGCTTCTCCAGAAGCAGGATTTAGGACTCCATCAACCTTTCGGGCAGCTTCTGGAGAAGCTGCACAGCTTAGGATGTTGCCCTGCTGGACAAACGACCGCAAAGCGGTCAAACTTTTCAATAGCCATGGGCATAACCCATGGATAATTGGAAGTTCGAATGATAAATCCGACCCTGAAAGGGTCGAACAAAAAGTGGTTCAACCCTTTCAGGGTTTGTCATTTCTGCCTGCGTTCATCGATCCAGGGGTTTTGGTTCCACTTCGCTCACCAAACACACCCGCGGTTATTAAGAAGTTCGACTACTTCGTGATTTACTACACCTTATTTAATCTTCATGCCCGGGATTAACGGCACGGTCTCTGTCAGCGTCAGCGACTTGACCATGTGCTGAGTTCCGTTTTTGTATTTCAGAAAATGGGGAGTCAGAATATGGCTCTGATAGGCTTCTTTACTGGCGTAGATCTCCAGGATCGTAATATGTGTGGGATTGTCTTTTTCAGCCACTGCGTATAACGTCAAAACGCCCGGTTCGACGCGAACCGAGGTTTCGATCTCTTCCTTGAGAAACTGATTGTAACTCTCTAGCTGGCTTGAGTCGATGACGAGTTTTGCAAGACGAACCATTTGTGTGCCTTCTTCCTGCGCCGAGGCATTGGAGAAAAACATCAGAAATGCGGCTACAGCGCAGAAATTAAAGATGTAAAACTTCATAGTTATTACCTTTGTGAAATGTCTACTTGGCAGGATGTGTAATTCGGAGCCCCTATTTCAGGAATTTGCAATTTCGATACACGAATTAAGTAGACTTGTTTGGAATAGCTAGAAAGCTGCAACAAAACAATTCCAGACGCACTCGTTATCCTGCTTCTGGAGAAGCAGTATTCAGGCCTCCATCAACTTTTCGTGCAGCTTCTGGAGAAGCAGCACCGCGGAAACAGCTATACTAATCGTGCAGCTTCTGGAGAATGCGGCACAGCGAGAGCAGTAAAACACTAGAAAAAAAATCCTGCTTCTGGAGAAGCAGGGTTATACAAAGCCAGTGAATGACGTGTTCTGAAATTTGTCGAGAAACTTTTTATATGTCTTCCGGAGTATGGTCTTTCGACATCTAACCTCCATTAATTCCTGAACAAACTGCCCTACTCACGGACCGGATTTTATTTATGCCCTAATAGCTCAACTTTTGAATAGTTCCCTCGGCATAGCTCAACACATAGTAAACGTTATCTGCGCTTCGTTCTAGATCAGTAGGCATGGTCAATCCTCCAAGGAGAGTTGTGCCGTCTTCTTTGGAGATGCGGCCGGTGGCAGGCACGAAACCAGGCGGATTGAATGAAAATTCTGCGAATTCTGTGATGAGAGGTTTAGCGTTTGCTGTAAGCAAAATATCTGTAGCCGTCGTAAAACCTATCTTGTATTCGCTCACGCTTCCTGCCAGGTCAACTTGGAATATCTTGGATGAACCTTTAATAAAAGGAGCTCCGCTCAGTGTACTCACCAAAAATTTAGACCCATCGAACACGATTCCGGTCGGTACCGCCTCCGTTCCAGCAGCAATATTCGGAATCTGTGCAAAAAGCGAAAGCGCCTTACTGTCTTTGTCCCGTTTGATGATCGCATTAGCACCAGCGTCTACCAGGTATAAATGATCACCTGGACCAAAAGTAAGCTGATAAATATTCGAGTTTATCGGGTCTGTCAAGTTCAAACTGTGAACAAATGTTCTGATATCTTCACTCTCCAGCGAGCTCGCTTTCACAGGCGCATCTCCAGCTTTGAAAGAGGAAACATCTGCAATATAGAGGCGACCGGCATTCCCGTTTAAAATATACAGTTTGCCGCTTTTGTAAAGCACGTGCCCCATGCCTTCGATCGATCCATTTGCAAAAACCGAGTTTAACTCTGTGATCACGGTATGTACGACGCCTTGCGGTGTCACCATCGATACCTGCGCATCGTTATTTCCGGTGCCGGTTTCAGCTACCCACAGCTGGCCTTTTTCGTCCATACTCATTCCCACAGGCAATTTTAGTCCTGTTACAAAGCCTGAGGCAACGAATTGGGAAGGATCTTGGACAGGTTCGACTTCATCATCTGCGCATCCAAAAAAGACAGACAAAGCCAGCAAACAACCAAGTGTTTTTACTTTACACATCATAAGAATTTGATTTTAAAAGGTTAAAAGAAATTTTAAAAGTAAAAGGAGAATTAAAAATCGCAGATCCTGCTTTTTTGAACTGAGTGCCTCCGTCATAAATCTACGATATAGATTTTTCATTTTGGTAGAAGCATAAATGTTTCAGGGAAAAAAAGAGGATTAAAAAACTCTTAAACAGTCACTTATCCATTCCGGAGGAGATAAGGAATTTGTTGCTACAGCTTGCTATCCTTCCCAAAATGTATCGTGACTTGAGCCAGCCAAACCTATATCATAAAGGCAGAAAGACAGCACGAGCCATTCTGAATTCCTTTCCGACCAAACAATCTTCCAAGATGTTGCTTTGAAAAAAAAAACCTGCTTCCGGAGAAGCAGGATAACAGTGATTTCTGGTTCGGGTGAAAAGGAGAACTTTTTACGGAACGGATAGATCAAAACCCGATCACCTCATCCTCTCCACACCCACGTAGTAGTCGGGATCGACAGTCAAGGTAGCCTTGGATTCCGACGAGAGCTGTTGCCATTCGCTGGTCGGTTTGATACGGATCTTCTTTTCTCCCAAGGTTACATCGACCGGCATATCAAGAGAGTCCACTGCATTGATCCAGCGATAGTTGAGCGTCTTTTCGTCTGAATAGTAATACTCCAAGATCGGAATTCTTATGTCCCTTAAATATTGGTCAAAAACGGGTTTGAGATCCATGCCGAAGACATCAGAGATATAGTCTTCTACTTGCTGGGTGCTGACGGTCTGATGGTAAAACTCCTCGTTCAAACCTCGTAAGACTGCCCGCCACTTCTCGTCGTCATTCAGGATTTCGCGAAGCATATTCAGCAGGTTGCCGCCCTTGTAGTACATATCTCCCGAGCCGCGCTGATTTACCCCGTATTTACCGATGATCGGGATGTCATTGGCGATCGCCATCCGGGTACCGCGGACGTACTCCTGCCCTGCTTCCTTGCCATAGTGATAGTCCAGAAAAAGGCTCTCCGAATAGTTGGTAAAGCTCTCGTGGATCCACATATCGGCCACATCCTGATACGTGATGTTATTGGCAAACCACTCGTGGCCTGCCTCGTGGATGATGATAAAGTCGAATTTCAGACCCCAGCCCGTACCGCTGAGATCACGTCCCCGGTATCCGTTTTGGTAGCCGTTGCCATAGGTGACGGAGCTCTGGTGCTCCATCCCGAGATAGGGCGCTTCGACGAGCTTGAAGCCGTCTTCATAAAACGGATACGGCCCAAACCAATGCTCGAAAGCCTTCATCATGCGGCCAGCATCCTGAAAATGCACTTTGGCTTTTTCCAGATTCTCCCTGAGCACGTAGTAGTCCATGTCGAGTTCGCCTTTTTCTCCGGCATATTTCTCCCCAAAATGCGCATAGTCGCCGATGTTGATGTTGACCCCATAGTCGTTGATGGGATTTTTCACCTCCCAGTGATAAGTCGTAGTCTTGCCGTTTTTTTCGGTTTTTACCAGACGGCCGTTGGACACGTCCATCAGTTCGCTGGGTACGGTCACGCTGATGAGCAGGCTGTCCACCTCATCGGCGGGATGGTCTTTGGTTGGCCACCAGATGCTGGAGCCGATACCCTGGTTGGAGGATGCGATGAAATCCTTGTCGTTGCTATCCTTCTGCCAAGTGATGCCGCCATCCCAGGGCGGGCGGATCGCCTCTTTGGGCTGTCCTTCGTAGCTAATCAGGAGTTCCTCGACTTGACCCGGGGTTTGCTTCTTTTTCAGGGAAACAAAATGCGCAGCTCCCTCTCGTTTGATGTCCAACTTTTCTCCGTCTTGAACCACTGAAGTGATCTTCAAAGGTTCCTGTAGGTCTATCTGGAGCGTCTGGTTTTCGCTTTTCACACGATACTTGACCAGATTGGTGCCTTTGATGGTCTTGGTCTCGGGAAAGATCTCCACCGACAGGTGGTAATAGCCCAAGTCCCACCAAGCCCGCTCTGGCGTGATACTGCCGCGAAGGGTATCCGCGCGGGTGGCTTTTTGCTGGGAAAAAGCCGTGATTGAGAAAAGGGACAGGCAAAGGACGCTGAGGAGTCGTAGCGGTGATATCATGGGAATGGCTTGTACTGGAGAAATGATTGGCTTCAAAGATTCTAAAAAAACCGATGAATGCCAGAAAGATTTACTCATGCGGCAGCACCGGCGTTTCATTTAGCCTAGAATCTCCGCCAAATTTACCTTCGCTCCTCCCCTCCTTTTACTCTCGTCCGCAGCTTCCATAAAGGCATAGATTTCCAGCGTTTCCGCGTCATCGACGGGAGACTTCTTCGTCTTGAAAAAGGCCGCAATCTGAACGGCCAAGGGTTCGTAGCCCTCGTATTGGCCTAAGACCAGATTGCCTTCTTCGCCAAAAGCGGTTCCTCCGTATTCGTGTTTGCCTGCTCGGGTACCGCGGAAAGTACCGATCCTCCCATCCTCCCAAGTTCCAACTACCACATCGGTATCAGCGGTCGAAAACCTCGTGACGGATTCGCAACCAGTTCCCATGACGGTAAACAGAATCTCAACCCCATGAATCCCGTACCAAAACAAATCGGGATGACCGGATTCCAATTTTGCAGGACTGAAGGCATCGCAGCCCAGGACTTTTCCGATTTTATTGTCGTGCCGCACCGCCTGTGCATTGACCATATAGCGTAAAGAGGATGCGGAAAAAATCGGAACACCAGCGGCTTTAGCTTCTTCATAAATGGCTTTTGTATCTTCGAAACTAGCCGCGACAGGTTTGTCGATGAAGAATGGTTTTCGGGCAGCGATGACCTTTCTGGCCTGCTCCAATCTAGGCTTTCCATCATTGGTCTCCAACAATACCACATCCACTTTGGCGAGCATAGCCTCGATCGAATCGATGATCTCTACCCCAAGTTCTCTGACCTGATCGATGTATCCGGGGATTCGCTCGTAGCTGGATTGGATATCGCGACTGCCATGAGGATAAGCCGCCACCACCCGAAATCCCGCGAGTTCCGGTTTTGGGCTCTCACTGTTGAAAAGCTTGGTGAATGCCGGCGCATGCGAAGTGTCCAGCCCAATGATTCCGATCTTGATGGGATCATTGGGCTGATTTGCAAGCAAAGAAATTGGTAAAGAACCCAGACTCGCTACGGTGCCGAGAGCTGCTGATTTCTTCAAAAATAATCTACGGGATGATTTCATAAGTAGTTGAAATAAAGTAGAATAGTCGCACTCATTTAACTATTCGAATGTACTGACTGTCAATGATTGAAACTTAAATTAGGGCACTCTCTTCACAAGGGGGCAGGGGGATTTTTTAGATTCAAAGCTTAGGTTCCCAACCTTTTTGATATTCCCTTCCCCACAACTTCATCGCATCCTTGTCTTTTAGAATCTTTCCTGAATTTTGGTCAATCTCCAATGCCCTTCCTGTTCGGTAAGAAATATTGCCCAAATGGCATAGCAAGACACTTTTCTGAATTTCCGGATAGGGTGAAATCAACGATTCTCCTTTGTCGATCGCATTGATGAAATTGGTAAAATGGGCGATATCCATGTCGAATCCAGCTCCCGCTTGATCGACTACGGTGTTACTTGTCGGATCGGCGGATCTGACGAGTTTATACTTATTGTCAAAGATTTTATAGGAGTTGTTGTGCAGCTCGAGCGTGCCGTTTTCTCCGTGAAAAGACACCCCTGAAGCCATGTCGTTGATTTCCCTGGAGTTGCAGCTCCTACCTTCCCAGAGGATACTTTTCCCGTCGGCAAAGTCAAAGGAAGCGATCTGCGTGTCGGGTGTCTCCCAATCGTCCTGATACTGATAGCGTCCGCCACTGGAGTAGGCTTTGGTCGGATAGTTTTCCTGCAAACCCCATCGCGCCAGATCCAGAAAATGCACGCCGTTGTTTACAATTTCTCCCGTTCCCCAATGCCATTTCCAGTGCCAGTTGTAGTGGATCAGATTGTCTTTAAAGTCTTGTCGAGGAGCCGGACCCTGCCAAAGCTCGTAGTCCAACCAATCCGGAATTGGCGCGGTTTTGCCTATTCCGATGCTTGCTCGGGTATTCGCGTACCAGGCTCTTGCATAGTAAACCCGCCCTATCTCACCGGAGTGCAGCGCCTTCATTGCTTCCTTCACTCTCGGCCAGGATCGACGCTGATTGCCCATCTGAACGATCTTTCCGTAGTTCTTGGTGGCTTCCACCAGCAGTTCGGATTCCGCCGGATTGTGGGAACCGGGCTTTTCTAGATAGACGTGTTTTCCCGCTTGCATTGCCAAGATCGCCGCAGGAGTGTGCCAAAAGTCAGGCATCGCGATCGACACCGCGTCCAGCGTTTTGTCTTCCAGAGCTTTCCTGAAATCTACTAGGCCTGTCGGCAAAGTCTGAGCTCCGGAGGATTTGGATAGTTCGACTCCCTTTTCCCTCGCTCTGGAATCCACGTCACAGACATAGGCGATCTCCACGTTGGGGATTTTGGCAAAGGCCTGGATATGCTGCGAACCCCTGCTGTTGACCCCGATGACAGCCACCCGATACTTGTCTTTCAGCGGATATTCAGAAAGAATATTGAAGCAAAAAGCTGAGGACGCGGCACTAAGTCCAAGCGTTCCGGTTGCGGCTGTTTTCAGGAAGGTTCGGCGGTTGAAGTTATTTGTCATGTTTTGTTGGGTTTATTGCAAGCGGGTCAAGAAGCATAAACTTCTCTCCCGTTTTTAATGGTTTTTAAAATTTCAAGTGAATTGTTGGGTAGCATTTTGGCAAGAATCAAATCGGCTTTTTCTCCGACTTGAAATGAATCAACGTCTGGAACAAACAGCCGTAGTGGTCGAATGGAAGCCATTTCCCAAGTTTCGCTCAGCGTTGCCAGCTCATTCTTTAATAGGAAATTCACCCCCTGAAGTATGTTCATCGCCGAACCAGCCAACATCTTGGAGTGGGATCGCATGTGGAGTTTGCCTTCGGGAGTTAAAGTCACTTGGCCGCCGATATGCATCTCGTAATCTCCCGGCTGCATTCCTGCCAGAGATACCGAATCGCTGACGAGCAAAAGTTTTTCATCCTTAGCTTTCTTGAAAACCCGGATCACTTCGGCAGGAAGATGATATCCATCGGCGATGATCGTCGCAGACAGTTGATCTTCGGCAAGCTGCGACCAGAGGTAATTGGGGTGCCGCGCCAAAAGCTGGTGCGAGCCATTTCCCAAATGAGTCGAGAGCCTTGCTCCTGCTTTTACTGCATTTATGATTTGTTCATGTGTGGCATTCGTGTGCCCGATGGAAACTAATATCCCATTTTCCACACATTTTTCTATGAAAGCTCCCGAGCCCTTCCATTCCGGAGATAGCGTCACCATGCGGATCAAACCTTCACTTTCTTCTATCCATTTTTGAAACAAATCCCAGTCTGGTACTTGCACAAACTCCTTTGGATGCGCGCCTCTTGGGCCGTCTTCCGCTGAGATAAATGGCCCCTCGATATGGATTCCCCCGATGCTTTGATTGGTTGATTTGTCTTTTTCCCGTAGGGAGACAACCTGTCGAATCAGCTTTGAAATCTGGTCAGCACTGTTAGTGATGATCGTCGGAAAATGAGTCGTAACGCCAACTTTAAAGAGTTCTTTCGAGATTTGACCCAAAGCCAAAACATCGTCGTGAAGGAAATTGTAATCCAATCCGGCATAGCCATTGACCTGAATATCCTGGAATCCAGGGCCTATGAACACATCCTCGGCGACGGGTTGCGAACTGGCTTTTGAAGAAATCAGCTTACCGCCAGAAATCTGGATTTCCAGCGGAGTTCCGTCCCGATAGGACTTTCCAAAAAGTGTCAGGCGATCGTCCATCGTTTGATCTTATGGCCATAAGCAGCGTAAAACACGAGATACAGGTAGCAGGGAAACAGAATCCAATAGGCCAACCTCACGTTATATAAATCGGCCAAATATCCATAAATCAAGGGCATAAAGGCATTGCCACAAAGTCCCATGATCAGGACCGAAGCACCGAGTTTGGTGAAGCGGCCAAGGCCATCCAAAGCTAGCGGCCAGATACCCGCCCAAACCAAGGAATTGGCCAAACCGAGCAAAACCACAAACCAAATAGACACGTCAGAGGTGATGCCCAAAATCGTCACCTGACCGGAGGTAAAGATAATCGACAGGGTGAAAACCGTTCCCAAGATCGTGCAGATTCTCAGGATATTGACCTGAGAGATCACTTTGGGAATCATCGAAATACCGATCAGATAGCCGACAATGGTAAAGGCAAGCGTATAGGAAGGAAAGACTTTTGCTTCCATCAAACCGATCCCGAATGAATCGGCATAGGCAATAACCGTGTCGATTGCGATCACTTGGGTACCAACATGCAGGAAGATAGCAACCGCACCCAGAATCAAGTGTGGAAACTGAAAAATGGATGTCTTGCCAGAATTGGCCATTGCAACTTCAGGCGTCTCATGTTCGGTGTCGATCTCCGGTAAAGGCGAGAACACTACCAAGACTCCAAGAGCCAACAAAACCGTCCCCACAACCGCATAAGGCACAATCACCCGACTGATCAACTCATCCAAAGCGGCGTTTTTCTCCACTTCTCCCATGGTTTCCAGTTGCTGGAAAAGACCGGTATCCCCCACTCGTAGGATCACCGCAGCGAAGATAATCGGCGCCAAAATCCCCGCTCCTTTGTTGAAAATCCCCATGATGCTGATCCGCTGCGCTGCTCGCTCTTTGGGTCCCAAGATGGTTACGTAGGGATTTGCAGCAGTCTGCAGGATCGCCAAGCCGGTGCCGAGCGTAAACAGTCCCAACAAAAAGACTTCGTAAGTGCGTCCCATTGCCGCAGGAATGAAGATGTATGCACCAATCGCCATGGCAAAAAAGCCGAACATCATCCCTTTCTTAAAGCCCACTGCTTTGAGCAGATACGAAGACGGCACCGACATCACCAGATAGGAAATATAGAAAGCGAAGGCGACCAGATACGAATCAAAATTGCTGAGGGTGAAAGCAATTTTGAAGTATGGAATCAGGATGGCATTGACCCAGGAAACAAAGCCGAAGATGAAGAAAAGTGTCCCGACAATCCCCAGTGAAATCCAGGTATCTCTTGGGTTCAGTGAGTCTGCTCTCACTGCAGCAGGGGATCTTGACATAGGTTGGTTTTAGGGTCTTAGTGGAAAATTCCCGCTTGGCAAAGTAGGAATAATTGTGAGCGGAGACACTCACGCTTTCGTTGCTACACAGAATGTTTTTCACTCCATCTTAAATACTAAATATTATCACATCATTCCAAATGAAAAACAGATCAATGCCCGGAAAGTAAGGACGAAGAGGCGGCATCGAGGTACATTTCGCATTTCGGGTGCCTTTGTAGGATGGAAGCAGGGTGGAGATTGCTGACCGAGCCTTCGATGCAGTCTTTGACGGCTTGGGCTTTGCGCGCGTCAGGGACAGAGCAGATGATCGATTTGGACTTCAGGATCTGTTGGATCGACATGCTGATCGCCTGCCGTGGCACAGCGTCCAAGTTAGGAAACCAGCCTTCGCCCAATTGCTGTTTTCGGCAATCCAAGTCCAAATTGACGACGAGATAGGGTTGTTCGGTTTCAAAATCCGCTGGAGGATCATTGAAAGCCAAGTGCCCGTTTTCACCGATTCCGACAAAGGCTACGTCGATAGGAAGTTGACGGATAAGATCGGCCAATCGATCACATTCGGCTGCTGGATCCTCTTCCCCATCGATGAGATGATAGGCCTTGAGGTCTGGAAGGTGATTAAAAACCCGCTCCAAAAGGTACTTCCTAAAACTCGCGGGATGGGTAATCGGCAATCCGATGTATTCATCGAGATGAAACACCCTCACTTTGCTCCAATCGATTTCTTCTTCCGCTAAAAGCTGCTTTAAGGTTTCAAATTGGCTGGTACCTGTGGCGAGGATAACATTGGCAAAGCCTTGCATTTCAATGGCTTTGCGAATAAGTTCGGCTCCAGATTTTCCGGCCTTTTGGCCCAGTTCTGCTTGGGTGGAAGAAATGTCTGTTTTCATGGGGTGGATTTAGGTAAGCGCTTCTATTCTGTAATTGAAATCGGCCTGCAGATCTTCATGAAGGGTGGCAATGAGTTTTTGAGCTTTCCCAAGCTGTACTTGAAAAAGGTTATCAATCACCGGATACCTGAAACTCAGATAGCCGAATTCCTTCATTTGCTCGCAGAAATACAGAATCAATTCCGCCTGATCTGCTTTATTTTTACTGAGTTTGAGTGACTTGTTCAGTTTTCTTCGGATAGATTGAGCGGACTTTTTTGCAAAATAATAGCTACGGGTATTTGCCAACTGAAAAGCTTCGTCCAACTCTTCACGTACCGAATCGACAAAAAGAGTCGGCTGATATTGCTCGTTCAGCTTGAAATATAGAAAGGCTTTATTGTCACGACTGAATTTGGCCAAATCGGTGATGAGCAGGATGAGCTCCTTTTCGGGGAGAAAAGAAAGGTCTTTTTTGAGTTGGGCGAGACTGGGGATTTCCATGCTATTGGTTTTTAGTCTGGAAAAATAAGGTATCCAGACTGTATTTTCCACACCCGGCGAGTGCAATTACCCAAGCCATGATTGCAAAATGCATAGGTAAAGCTGCATCCTCAAAAATGCGAAATCCATGCGCAAAAATCACCGCAGACATCAATACACCAACCAATACCCAGGCACCGAATCGAAAACCCAAGATCAGCATAGCTCCTCCTATAAGTTCGATAAGCTGCGAACTGTAGGCAAAAAGCTTTGGTGCAGGCCAATCCATGCTTTCCAAAAAAGATTGAAGGCCTTCCATTGACGTAGAATCGAAGAGATATCCACTACTCATCCAGATCAATACCACACCTAAATAGATTCTCAAAATCAGGATCCCAAGATCAAAATAGGTCTTCTTTAAAATGACATTCGTTCGCATCACTTGAAATTTTGGAGTGAAAGCTCAAACAAGCTCATATGCCGCGTGAAAGATTATTTGGATTCGGATATTTTCCTTCGCAACGTGAGTGTCTGTGGAAGGTACAACTATTTGGATTTTTTTGAAGTCGCATCTGACTCAAATCAAAAACCTGATCGTATCCACTTTACCAATATGATTTCACTTGAAACAGAGTTGGGATATCTCTAATTTTAAAAGCAGAACAACAAACCCAAATGGAAGCTTACGGTCAAATCTTACTAATCGCCATGCCGGCCTTCTTTGTGCTGGTGCTCTTCGAAAAGTTCTGGGGAATCTGGAAAGGCAAGGACACCGTCCCGATGAACGACATGATTTCCAGCTTGAGTTCGGGCATGACCAACGTCACCAAGGACGTGTTGGGGCTCAGTTTGGTGGTGATTTCCTACGGTTGGCTTTCAGAAAAGCTTGGTTTCTTCCATATCGAAGCCACATGGGTAGTTTATGCGATTGCATTTTTTGCTTTGGACTTTGCGGGATATTGGACGCATCGGATTGCGCATGAGTACAACATCTTTTGGAACAATCACATCATCCACCACAGTTCGGAGGAATTCAACCTGGCCTGTGCGCTGAGGCAAAGTATCTCACAGATCGTGAAGATTTTTGCGGTTTTTTTGGTTCCGGCGGCTTTTTTGGGTGTGCCGCCTGAGGTGATTGCCATCGTGGCTCCGCTGCATCTTTTCGCCCAGTTTTGGTACCACACCCAGCATATTGGCAAGATGGGTTTTTTGGAAAAAATCATCGTCACCCCCTCCCATCATCGAGTTCACCATGCGATCAATCCCGAATATCTGGACAAAAACTACGGACAGATCTTCATCTTTTGGGATCGTTGGTTTGGTACTTTTCAAGAAGAAGTGCCGGAGATTCCAGCCGTATATGGAGTCACGAGGCCGGTGCGAACATGGAACCCTATCAAGATTAATTTCCAGCATCTAGGGCTGCTGATCCAAGATGCGTGGAGAGCGGAAAAGTGGGGAGACAAGCTTAAAATCTGGTTTATGCCGCTCGGCTGGAGACCGGCAGATGTCGCACAGAAGTATCCTGTCGCGAAGATTCAGGATGTCTACCATTTTGAGAAATACAATCCCGCTTTGAGCAAGGGGATGCTCGTTTGGAGCTTTGTCCAGTTGATGGTTTTGCTGCTGCTGTTGAGTTATTTGTTTGGCAACTTGGCGGCGATCGGCACTCCGGGCATTTTCTATTTTGGAGGCTACATCTTTCTGTCGGTCTATGCTTTCACCGAACTGATGGATCGCAACTCAAATGCCTGGGCTTGGGATCTTCTGAAGGCTGCTTATGCGGTTTATTTCATCGTGACTACCGGGGATTGGTTTGAATTAAGTAAGTTATTGCCTGGGGCGGTCTATATTTTCGCAGGGTATCTGCTGACCTCCGCTTTTCTTTCGATTTGGTTTTCTCTTCGAAAAGAAAAACTCCAGTTAGTATCCTGAAATACAAACTATTAAATGAAAGAACTTCAGTTGATCATCCAAGCCTACGATCAAGCAAAATCCGAAAATCAAAAAGTCGCTTTGGCTACTGTCGTAAAGGTCGACGGCTCGGCCTATCGCCGTCCCGGAGCTCGCATGTTGGTAACCGAGGAAGGCAAGCTGACCGGCGCGATCAGCGGCGGATGTCTGGAAGGTGATGCGCTACGCAAAGCCCAGGCAGTGATCTTTCAGCAGAAATCCATGCTCGTCACTTATGACACGACAGATGAAGATGATCAGAAATTTGGCGTCGGATTGGGCTGTAACGGCATCATCCACGTTCTGATAGAGCCCATTGATTTTGAAGATTCTCAAAACCCTGTTGAGCTGATCAAGACCGCTTTCGCTGATCGGGATGCTGGGCTTTTGCTCACGATTTTTTCTGTCAAAAATTCAAAATCTGAGCAAATCGGCACCGTGATTCTTGAGAAAGGCGGTCGACGTTTGGGGAATTGGGAAAAACGAATTGCTGATCCTGAACTGAAGGCTTTACTGGAAAAGGAAATTGCCGGATTCGACTCAATCGGTATAATCAAAAGCTATCCTGACCAGGATGACATTTCCGTCTTTTTTGAAGTGCTCAAGCCCGCGATCCGAGTCTTGCTTTTCGGCGCTGGAAATGACACCCAGCCTTTAGCTAGAATGGCTGAAATCTTGGGTTTTGAGCTGGTTTTGATAGATGGGAGAAAGAACCTGGCTACTCCTACCCGCTTTCCTTTTGCGAAACAGATCATCCACGGCACAGCCGAAGAAGTGATCAGTCAGCTAGAGACTGATGGGCATACAGTTGCGCTGCTTATGACGCATAATTTCGAGTACGAAGCGATTGTCTTAGAAAAGTTGAGCAGCTGCATGATACCATACATTGGAATTTTGGGACCAAAACGAAAAACGGAAAAGTTGATCCAGCGATTGGAAACCAGGGAAATCCACATTAGCTCAGAAAATATCTTTGCGCCTATGGGTTTGGATATCGGCGCCGAGGGCTCTGAGGAGATCGCATTGGCCATTTTGGCGGAGGTGAAAGCTGTTTTGGCCAAAAAACCAGCTACCTTTCTGCGGGATAAGAACGGCCCCATACACGAACAGAACCAATGAAGACAGGAATCATCATACTTGCAGCGGGAGAATCATCGAGACTGGGCTACCCAAAGCAGATCGCCAAATACAAGGAAAAAACATTGTTGCAGCTGGCCATTGACGCTGCCAACGGCTCAACAGCCGATAAGCGAGTGTTGGTTTTGGGAGCAAATCGTGATGAGATCAAGAAGACTTTTCCAGGAGCCAGCATCCCAAACATCCCCAATCCGCACTTCTCAAAAGGGATGTCTTCCAGTATAAAGATTGGCTTGGAGTATATGCTCAAATTCGACCGACCTGATCAGGTGATTATCATGCTTTGCGATCAGCCCTTTGTGGACGCGAAGATTCTGAATAAGTTAATCGCTACCCAAGAAAAAGAAGGAAAAGGAATCGTTGCATGTGCTTATTCCAAGACGGTCGGAGTGCCTATTCTCTTTGGAAGCGCTTATTTTAAGGAATTGATGGAGTTGAAAGGTGATGAAGGAGCCAAGCAAATCGCGCTAGCCCACGAGGATGATCTGGTGACGATTTCCTTTCCAAAAGGCAAAGTAGATATCGATACGGAGGAGGATTTGAAGGAGTTGAATTCTTAAGCTCTGTTGTGCGCTATTCTGCCAGTTGCCGTAATCTCTTTGTCAACTGGGCTCGAAGACCGACGACCGACGACCGATGTTGGTTTCTTTACATTGTTGAGCGAACCCGAGGCTGGTTTTGATTTGTCTTTAACTGAGAAACGTGTAGCTAATTTGATTTCTGACTATTCGATATCTCCAAAAAACTCCTCCAAGTCCAATACAAATCCCGGAACTGCAACAGATTCTACGACATCGCCAGAAGTCAACAAGTGTGAAGGTTGATACTTGCTGTCTATCAAAGTATAAATAAAGAAGGTCTGCTGTTCTGGATGAATTACCCAGTATTCCTTGACTCCATTCTCTTCATAGAGTTCGAATTTGTTTTGGAGTTCGACTTTGTTGTTGCCTGGAGAAAGAATCTCTACTATTAGGTCAGGAGCGCCAATGCAACCTCTTTCATCTAATTTCGAAGGATCGCAAATCACACAGATGTCAGGTTGAACCACATCGTGGATCTTTCGATCTTCTTTAGATTTCTTGGGAAATCTGACATCAAAGGGTGCATCGTAAACCTGGCATTTTTTTCCTTCGAGGAAAACATAAAGCCGGGACGCCAATTTCACTGACACTCGCTGGTGAATTCTTTTTGGCGCGGCGGCTGCTCTTTTAAATACCTTTCCTTTGATCAATTCGACGACCTCGTCCATCTGCCAAGTCAAATAGTCGGCATAAGAATAATATCCATAGCGGACATCGGGCTCGTTTACTGTGGATGGCTTTTCACTTTCCATACCTAAAAATAAGAGTTAAAATTCAAAATAATTGTCTCCCTTTTGATTGAAAAAAGACTAGACATTTATCACCTCCTCAACCACTTTTTTCACCCAGGCTATCGCATCCTCTATATTCTTTTCAGTTGTAATTCTCCCCAAGCTAAACCGAATCGAAGCCCTTCCCAAGTCAGGATCTAACCCCATCGCCTGCAAGACATGGCTGGGTTTGGGAGATATGGAAGTACATGCCGAACCAGAGCTGACGGCCACCTTGAGATTGACCTTTCGAAACAGCCCCTCCCCTTCCACTCCTGCAAAGGCAATGTTGGTCACATGGGGAAGTCGGTTCTCCTGACTTCCGTTCAGAACAGCTCCAGGAATCTCCAAAAGTGCCTTTTCCAGTTGGTTTCGAAGTAGTTCCAAGCGCCGGGCGTCTTGGGTCATTTCTCCCAACCGTAGCTCTGCGGCCTTTCCAAAACCGACAATCGCAGGCACATTGAGGGTCCCGCTACGCATGCCCTTTTCATGTCCTCCGCCATGAATCTGTGCCAACGGCTTGGGGAGTTCATGATTGTGACGGACAAATAAAGCTCCGACGCCTTTTGGCCCATATAACTTATGGGCAGACAATGCCATAAGATGAACACTTTTCACAGAAACAGGGATTTTTCCCGCCGCCTGCACGGCATCGGTAAAGAAGATAATGCAATTCTTTTCGCAGAGCTGGGCGATCTCCGGGATGGGATGAATCACACCGGTTTCATTGTTTGCCCACATGAGGCAGATCATCTTGGTATGCGGATAAATGGCTGTTTCCAGATCGCTGAGGCTGATTTCCCCTTTGGAATTGACAGGCAGATAGGTGACTTCCGCACCTCTCTTCTCAAGCTCAGCGAACGTGTCTAGCACGGCCTTGTGCTCCGTCTGACAGGTGATGTAGTGCTGCCTTTCTCCAGCGTAATTTTCGAAGATGCCCTTGATTCCCAAGTTGATTGACTCAGTCGCGCCGGAGGTGAATATGATTTCCTTCGACTTGGCCCCTATTAGGTGCGCTACTTTTTCCCGGGCCTCTTCCACGGCATTCTCGGCCATCCAACCGTAGGGATGGCTTTTGCTGGCTGCATTTCCGAAGTGAGTTCCGAAATATGGAAGCATTGCTTCGATCACTTCGGGAGCGCAGGGAGTGGTGGCGTTGTAGTCGAGGTAGATTGGGTAATTCATAGTTTCAAGATAGCAGATCGCCGAGAAACTCCCTTTACTAAATTCAAACTGCGCCTTCTTTCGGAAATGCTTAACTTGAAACAAAAACGATGCAAGAGACTTGGACACTTGATTTTCCAAAAACCGATGCCTTGGCAGACCAACTCATCCAGACTCTTCAAAATGCTCAAAAAGAGCTGGGGATTTTCCTCTCCTACTATTACAAAAAAGAAGGAGCTGTAACGGAAAACGTCCGGCTCAAAGGAACCCCTGAGTTCGGGGATAAATTCCAAGGCAATCTCACGCTTGACTTCGACTTGGTTCACTTCAATGCCTGCCTGGCGATCCATGAGCAGAAGCGGGAGGAGATGAAATTGACTTTTGAAATTGATCAATCCGATGAAAAGCTAAAACTTGTCGGCCCGTATTGGCCGGAGCGCGGGATGGATGAAATTTGATTCGTCATTGCGAAGGGTGTCTTTCCGCTTAAAAATAAGAATCGGCTCCAAAAACCCTGAAGCAATCTGTTAAAAGGGAAAAGAACAGATTGCTTCCTGCGCAATGACGGTTCTAAAATTACCAATTCTGAATTTCTTCCCACAAATCTTTCCAGCCGGGATTGATGGAATTGATCAATTTCAACTTCTTTTCTCGATTTCCAGCCTTTAACTGCTTTTCACGAGGAATTGCTTCTTCAACGCTGTGAAAGAACTCATAATAAACCAGTTTATCTAGGTTGTATTTGTAGGTAAAACTGGTGGAGTCAATCCTCGATTTGTGTTCATATACTCGCTTGATTAATTCTTCAGTCACACCGATGTAGAGAGTCGTATTATTTTTGTTGGTCATAATATAAACAGCGCCTCCCATTTTCATAAAACCTGACGGGTTTCGTCCTGAGTATTACATTGACAAAATGAGAAATTATTAGACAGATTGCTTCAGGGTGTTTGACGTTAATCCTCATATACCCGTAGTTGAAACCCTTCGCAATGACGAATGGGCCGTCATTGGTAGGGTTCGGTACCAATCAATATTTGAAAGAAGCTCGAATCCCTGAAGCAATCTTTAAAAATGGAAAGGGATTCAAAAGGATCGCTTCACTGCGTTCGCAATGACGTTAACACAAAGAAGTAATCTGCCGAAAACGAATTGACAGATTGCTTCCTCGTGCCTCGTCGCAATGACGACCAACATCTAAGCCCTCCTGATCTCCAACTTGATATCGGAAAACTCTTTTTGCTCGATAAAGGGCTGACTTCTTAGCCTTCTTCCCGTTGCCGCAAAGATCGCGTTGGCAATAGCGCCTCCGGTTGGCGGCAAGGCAGGTTCTCCCAAACCGGTTGGATCAAATCCAGAATCCAAGAAATGGGTATCGATTTCCGGAACTTCCTTAAGACGGATCAGCCGGTACGAATCGTAGTTTTTTTGTTTGGGCACTCCGTTTTCAAAAGTAAGATTGGTGTACATCGCATGGCCCATGCCGTCCACGATACCGCCTCTAACTTGATGATTGGCTCCGATTGGATTGACTACCATGCCGCAATCAGTCACCGCAGTGATTTTTTTCAAGGTCGGCGTGCCCCCATCCATCTCAATATCTGCGACTTGGGCGACGTAGGTTCGGTGCGAAAAATACACGCTCAAACCCTGTTTCACATTCGGATTTTTACCCCAGTTTGATTTTTCGGCCACTTCTTTGGTTACTGCAATCATCCGATTGACATTGTAGTCTGTCTTTCCGATTGGATTAGATTTGGCTTTTTCATACAACTCCAAGCGCAATTGAACCGGGTCTTTTCCGGCTTCCAGAGCCACTTCGTCCAGAAAGCTTTGCTCCGCATAAGCCAAGAAGTTGGTGATCGGTGCTCGCCAGGCGTTGGTGGTGATGGTGGATTCATAGTTGATCGATTCTATCAATGCATTTTCGACCGCGCCGCAGGGAAAATTGTTTTCCCGCGTCGTGTTCCCCGTATTCATGCCGACGCCTCGTAGTTTGTAGCCGATCATATTTCCCCCAGCATCCAAGGCGGCCTCAAAGCGATACCTCACTGCAGGACGATATGCTCCCCCAGTGAGTTCGTCCTCCCGGCTCCAACTGACCTTCACCGGGGCATTGATCGCCTTAGAAATATGAACCGCCTCCTCGACATAATCCGCCCGAAGCCTTCTGCCAAATCCCCCACCCAGTCGGGTGATTTCGACTGTTATATTTTCTTTTGGAATACCAGTAATCTCAGCAGCTGCGCTTCTGGCTCGATCTGGAGTCTGAGTAGGTCCGATCAGCTCGATCTTGTCTGCCTGTACGTGAGCGAAAAAGTTTTCCGGCTCCATTGGAGAGTGAGCTAGGAAAGGGCATTGGTACTCCGCAGTCACGATCTTAGCAGCTGATTTAAACGACTGATTTACATCGCCATCTTCCCTCTTTACTTCAGCTTTTCCATTAGCCATCAAATCAGCGAAGATCCGGTCATGATCTGCAGTGCTTTCCACGGCTCCGTCGGTTTCATATTCGACCTTCAGCAGCTTCTTGGCCTTCATCAGTGGCCAAGTAGATTCACCGACAACCGCGACGCTGGTTCCAAAAGTCACCACATCCGAGATGCCCGAAACTGCTCTTGCAGCGGCATCATCGACAGACTTGATTTTCTTCCCAAACGGTGCCCGCTGAACCATCGCGTGCTTCATGCCTACCCTATAGAAGTCCAAACCGTATAGCGGCTTGCCGGTGTACATCTCCATCGCATCCACGTTCTTGACCGGCGTACCGATGATCCTGAAGTCCTTTTTATCCTTCAGAGTCACTTCCTCAGGCGCCGTCATCGTCGAAGCTTCTGTCACGAATTCACCAAAATGTCCGCTCTTGCCTGAGCTTTTGTGGGAAATAATTCCTTTCTCGACTGTGATCTCTCCGGCGGGCACGTTCCAGGTTTTTGCGGCAGCAGCAACCAATACAAACTTGGCAGTTGCCCCGGCTTTTCGGAGCCGTTCCCAGCTATGCGGCATAGCACCCGAACCTCCTGTCAACTGACGATCGAATTTTTCGACATCCAAGTTTGCTTGAACTACTCGGACTTTCTCCCAGTCTGCTTCCAATTCCTCCGCTACCACCATTGGGAAGGAGGTCTTGATGTTTTGTCCCAATTCGGGATTCGGTGAATAGATCACCACGTCTCCACTTGGAGAGATGGACAAAAAGCTGTTAAATGACTTTGCATTTGCCAGGATCTCTTCGGTGCTCACCACTTCCATCTTTGGAGAATCGCAGCTAAACCAACTGAATCCAATGACTAATCCCCCGACCGAACTTCCCGCAATCTTGAGGAAGTCTCTTCTGCTTGCTTTTGTGACAGTTCCCATGATTATTTGGTGTTAGCGGCTAGTGAAACGGCCTCGCGGATCTTATGATAGGTTCCACAGCGGCAGATATTCCGGTTCATCGCATTGTCTATTTCATCCATGCTTGGCTGTGGATTGTCTTTCAGAAAAGCTGCCGCAGTCATAATCTGACCGGCTTGGCAATAGCCACATTGCGCGACATCGACTTCAGCCCAGGCTTTTTGAACGGGATGATTTCCGTCTTCTGATAGCCCTTCGATCGTCACCACCGCAGCATTTCCAACACTTGAAATCGGGGTGACGCAAGAGAAAGTGGCGTTTCCGTTTAAATGAACTGTGCAAGCTCCACATTGGGCGATCCCACAGGAGAATTTGGTTCCGACCAATCCCAGGTGATCTCGTAACACCCACAGCAGCGGCGTGTCGTCATCGACATCGACGGCATGGGATTTTCCATTGATTTTGAGGTTAAAGTTTGCCATAGTCAATTGGGTTATTAGCTTTTGTATAAGTTAAAAAAAATAGCCTTGTCCGCACAGCTTTAGGTTTTTAACGGCTTGGGAATTTGATGAATAGCTGGAGGAAGCGCCAATATGGGAAAAATGCGGCACCTTTTTCCCTCTGAATCAGTTAGAATCTTTTGAAAAACCCTCCAAGTACCTAATCCATGGGAAAGATTTTCCTGCGTTTCCTCAAATACACCACGATGACTTTGTTGACCATTCTCGTATTGCTCATTGTTTTGATTTTTCTTTTCCTCAAGTTCAGTCCCGAGTTTGGGGCGGCACCAGACCAAGACAGCCAAGCAAGATACCAGCAACTCCCCTATTATTCCAACGGAAAATTCTCCAACCTCATCCCTACCAATATGGATATGGGTACGGGCAAGGCCATTCGAATGCTTCCGGAGTTTTTCAAAAATGACCCAACCCGAAAGCCGGATTTTGAGATTCCGATCGAGAAGCGCGACAGTCTGGAGCTAAGCCATCCGGAGGCTACCCGATTGGTGTGGTTTGGACATTCTGCTTTTCTCCTTCAGATAGACGGGAAAAACATCCTGATCGATCCCATGCTGGGCGATGTGCCTGCACCCAATCCCCTGCTGGGCAAGAAGCGTTTCTCGAAGGAGCTGCCTATTGAGATAGAAAAGCTGCCCAAGATTGACCTCATCCTCATTTCTCACGACCACTACGATCACCTGGACTATGGTTCGATCCAAAAGCTGATGGGAAAAACCGACCGTTTTCTGGTGCCTCTGGGAGTAGGTGCGCATTTCGAGCACTGGGGCGTGGACAAGTCGGCTATTCAGGAATTTGCCTGGTGGGAAGAAACGCAAATCGATTCCCTGCACTTGGCTTTCACGCCATCCCGACACTTTTCGGGCCGAGGCTTGGGCGATCGCTTTTCGACACTCTGGGGATCTTGGGTGATACAGGCTTCGGAAGAGAACATCTATTTCAGCGGTGACAGTGGCTATGGGCCGCATTTCAGGGAAATCGGAGAAAAGTTTGGCCCATTCGACTTTGCCATGCTAGAGTGTGGTCAGTACAACGAAAACTGGACCGACATCCACATGGCTCCAGAGGAAACAGCCCAGGCTGCTGTGGACTTGGATGCGAAGGTTTTCATGCCGATCCACTGGGCAGCCTTTACGCTGGCGATGCACTCCTGGACCGATCCGGTGGAGCGGGTGATCAAGAAATCGAAGGAACTTAACGCACCGGTTTTTGTGCCCAAAATTGGAGAGTTAATTGAGCTTTCCTCTGAGCTCAAAACTCAGGAAACCTGGTGGGTTAAGCCCTGAGTCGCGAGTTCAAGAGCCTGAAATCAGATTCTGCAGCGCTCTTTTAGGATATTTTATACATATACTCACTGACAAACCTCTTCCATTTTTGGCGATTTTAGCTAATTTCAAAGCACAATAAATCAATAGACCTATGTCTCAAACCATCAAAGCTGCCATCGTCGGCACCGGATTTATCGGGCCTGCACACTTAGAGGCACTTAGACGATTACCCAATGTCGAGGTAGTAGCCCTTTGCGAAGTCACTCAGGAGCTTGCCAATGACAAGGCAAAAGCCTTGGGAATTCCCAGAGCCTACATTTTCGAAGAAATGCTCAAGCAGGACGACATCGATGTAGTCCATATCTGTACGCCCAACTTCCTGCACTTTGCGCAAGCAAAAGCAGTCCTAGAAGCTGATAAGCACGTGATCTGCGAGAAGCCTTTGGCAGTCAAAATCCATGAAGCAGAGGAGCTGGTGAACATCGCTTCTGCCACCGGACTGGTCAATGCCGTCCATTTCAATCTCCGCTACTACCCTATGGTTCGTCAGATGAAGACCATGCGTGAAAAAGGCGAATTGGGTGAAGTGTATTCGATCATGGGTTCTTACCTCCAGGATTGGCTATATCTGAATACGGATTATAACTGGAGATTGGAACCGGACAAATCGGGCGATTCCAGAGCGATTGCCGACATCGGATCGCACTTGCTGGACATCACCGAGTATGTGACCGGATTGAAGATCATCGAAGTGATGGCTGATTTCTCTACCGTACATAAGACTCGTCTGAAGCCATTGAAGGCAATCGAAACCTATTCCGGCAAGATGCTCGAAGCTTCGGACTATGCTGAAGTTCCGATCAACACGGAAGATCATGCGACGGTATTGCTTCGCTTTGACAACGGATCGAAAGGTTCAGTAACGGTGTCCCAAGTAGCGGCAGGTCGCAAAAACAGACTAAACATCGAGATCTCCGGCTCCAAGTCCAACTTTGAATTCAATTCAGAACGGCCAAATGAGCTATGGATCGGCAAGCGTGAGAAAGCAAACGAGCAGCTGATGAAAGATCCTTCCCTCTTCCATCCAGAAGCTTCTGCCTTGATCAGCTTTCCCGGAGGGCACAATGAAGGCTTCCCAGATACCTCCAAGCAGATGTTTAAGGAAGTGTATGCTGCCGTTGCCGTGGGTAAGCAGCCAGAAAATCCGAGCTACCCGACATTTGCCAGCGGCTTGAGGGAGCTGATCATCGGTGAGCGAATCGTCGAAAGCAACAAAAAACAAGCTTGGGTTGCGATCTAAGTTTTTCTAAAAAGCCTTTTCAAATCAAATGGAAAGGCTTTTTAGATTTTATAACTTTTGGCTGTGAAAATCAGTATGCAGATTTAGACTATATTAAAACCTTAAACACGTTATCCCAAATCAATGAAAACAATGAACTTTAAAAAAGCACTATTTGCAATGGCCTTCGTGGCACTTGGGTCAATCGCAACTTTCGCACAAGAAAAAGCAAGCCCTGCTAAAGTGGCAGAAGGTACTGTAGCGGGTTCCAAGATCACCATCAACTACTCCTCCCCTGCGGTCAAAGGACGTGTGATCTGGGGAGACCTCGTGCCACTCGGCCAAGTGTGGAGAGCGGGCGCCAATGATGCAACGACCTTCACGACTTCAAAGGACATCACCGTCCAAGGCAAGAAACTCCCTGCGGGAACCTACAGCTTCTTTATCATCCCTGGCGAAACTGAATCCACCTTCATCTTCAACAAAGTTGCCAAGCAGTGGGGAGCGTTCAACTACGACTCCAAAGAAGATCAGCTTCGTGTCAATGTTCCATCTGGACAGGGTTCTTCCATGGAGGAGCGCTTAGTCTATGAAGTAAAGGCCGACAGCTTCGAAGTGAGATGGGAGTACGGAATGGCTAGCGCAAAGATCGGTTCTTGATCTGAACTCAAAATACAATTGGCCACCAGGTGAAAGCTTGGTGGTTTTTTTACGACTTATTTAATGTAAAAGTCTTTCGAAATCTGGGTAAAAGGGTACAATTCATACACTTAAGAATACATAGCTGTTCTCACCAATTTCCACAAAGATTCAGTTTTCATTCTGTCTTATAAAATAGCCCGTTACAACTATTTTCGATTTATATTTCTGGTAGATGAAGACTTGTATCCCAACTGTTGCGCTGCTAGCACTTGCGCCGCTCTTTACTTTTTGCTCATCTGGTTCAAATATCGATTGGCCGGAGTACAACGGTGACGGTACCCGAAGCCACTACTCCACGCTAGATCAGATCGATACGTCAAATGTTGCAAAGCTAAAGACAGCATGGATTTATGCTTCGGGCGGCGCCGATACCCTCCGTAATCGCTCTCAAATCCAGTCCAACGCCATCATCATCGATGGTGTGCTTTATGGGGTTTCTGCGGACACACAAGCTTTTGCAATAAACGCAGAAACGGGCAAAGAGCTTTGGAAAACCGATCTGTCAGACAACGAAGGCACGACTAGCCGGGGAGTAACCTATTGGTCTGAGAAAAGTGACAAGCGCATTTTCTTCGGAGTCGGTCGCTGGCTATATGCGATCGACGCAGCTACAGGAAAACTGATAGAGACTTTTGGAGAAGAGGGACGAATTGATCTTAAAGTAGGGATTGAGCGTCCGGGTGCAGATAATTATGTCACGTCAAATACGCCCAATACTATCTATAAAAACTTAATCATCACCGGAACACGGGTTTCAGAATCTGAAACTGCCCTCCTCGGTGACATTCGGGCATACGATGTTCGCGACGGAAGTTTGGCCTGGACTTTTCACACGATTCCAGAAGCCGATGAACCCGGATATGATACTTGGTCACCCGCAAACCCAAGGGAAAGACTCGGAGGAGCAAACTCTTGGATGGGGATGGCCATAGACCGGGAAAGAGGAATCGTCTACGTCCCGACGGGTTCAGCCGCATTTGATTTCTATGGTGGCAACAGAAAAGGCGACAATCTGTACGCAAATTCTCTGCTTGCGCTAAAAGCAAGCGACGGAGCACTTCTATGGCACTACCAAATCGTCCGTCATGATATCTGGGATCGCGATTTGCCTGCTCCGCCCAACTTATTTACGATCACCCGTGAGGGCAGAAAGGTCGATGTAGTATCGGTCATCACCAAGCAAGGTCATACGTTCATCTTTGACCGTGTCACGGGAAAACCCATCTATCCGATCAACGATGTTGCTTTTCCGCAGGATGCTGCACCCGGGGAATATCCGAGCCTGACTCAACCCATTCCAGTCAAACCAGCGCCATTTACCCGGCAAACCTTTACTGCAGCTGATTTCAATTCTTTTGTGGCGGATAGGGACTCTTTGGTGGAGATTCTCGCTCAAGCCAAAACAGGATCTCCCTACACTCCCATTACCGGTACGATGACAATTATTTTTCCGGGAACTGACGGCGGTGGTCAATGGGGCGGAGCCGCGACAGATCCGGACGGGATGATGTACGTCCCTGCAAAAGAAATCCCGGTCTATACCTCTTTGGTGTTGAGGTCACAGGAAGACAATCCGGCAATTTCCGGTGGAGTTTCGCTTTACAAGGTGTATTGCTCCAATTGCCATGGCAATGATCTCAATGGTAGCCATGACGGCGCTTATCCTGGCTTGATTAACCTAAAGGCTCGGCTGTCACGGGATCAAGTACTCGCTGTGATGAAGAGTGGCAAAGGTATGATGCCTTCATTTTCGCATATTTCCCAATCCGAGCAAGATGCGATTGTGGACTTCTTGAGCGATAATGAGATTGACGAACAAATAGAACTCTCACAACAAAACGTCTCACCCTACCAACACACGGGATACAATCGCTGGTACGACACCAAGGGCTATCCGGTGAATACGCCGCCCTGGGGCACGCTCACGGCAATCGATGGAAATACGGGGGAAAGACGCTGGCAGGTCCCTTTGGGTGAGTATAAAGAACTGACTGAGAAAGGAATTCCTCCCACCGGCACGGACAATTATGGCGGCCCGCTGCTAACGGCTGGCGGTTTGGTATTTATGGCTGGTACTCCGGACGAAAAGATCCGGGCATTCAAAAAGTCCACCGGCGAACTCGTCTGGGAACACGACCTTCCTGCAGCGGGATATGCGACCCCGAGTACCTACAGCATCAATGGTAAACAGTATATCGTGATCGCTTGTGGTGGTGGCAAGTTGAAATCAAAATCGGGAGACCAGTATGTGGCGTTTGCGTTGGAGGATTGAGCTATGCGGTTGGTATTCTCGAGGTAAGGCTTTGACCGGTTAATTCGGGAAAGCGGTCTTCTAAAAATCCAGATGATCAGTCAACGGACTTGTCAGCCTACCCGAACTCACTTCAATTTCCACTTCTTTACGACCTCAGCACTAAATCCGTCACTATCTTTTGGATTGGGATTTCCTCTCCCCGTGGTGATCAAGTTGTAGAGACTGGTTTTAATGTAATTGTTCCAAGATTCGAAGCAAACATCATAACACTCCTCCT
Organism: Algoriphagus jejuensis; assembly: GCF_039523455.1. Classification (NCBI taxonomy): domain Bacteria; kingdom Pseudomonadati; phylum Bacteroidota; class Cytophagia; order Cytophagales; family Cyclobacteriaceae; genus Algoriphagus; species Algoriphagus jejuensis. The sequence continues at coordinate 236,072 of NZ_BAAAFI010000001.1, forward strand.
CCGGCGTCAGCCCTTCGTGGGTGAATTTCACCTTGGTTTTCTCACCTTTAGTGCTAATCTCAAAAATCAGTTTGGTTCCGGTCCACTCGTTTTTGTCTTTGGTAAAGCTGAACTGATTGTCCAGAATATGGTATACTAATCGCTCGTTTGGGATCTTTTCGATCAGTTTGATCTTGGACAGATGAACATCCTTATAGTGATAAAAGAAGGTTTTATCCAATGTCCCAGTTTCGCCCTCTATCTCTTCCGACCACCAAGCTCGGAAGTTCTTAATACAGTCAAAAACCGTTGAAGGACCTTGGTCGACAAGAATGGTTGCGGTGTAGTCTGGAGAGTTCATGCCGGGCTATATTTTCAACCAATTTAGCGCTTCTAAACAGTTACCATCAGATAGATATCAACTTTTTGTTCAGAGTTTTTTTGTTCGGGAAGCCGGTGTGTATTTCTAATCAATCCATGTTGTCCTGCTTCTGCGGAAGCTGGACTCTATAAATTCTAGGTTGTCTTGCTTCTCCTGAAGCTAGATTGGAAGCTCATTCAAACAATCAGTTTTACGCCACCGACTTTCATCTGCAGATGCTCGAGGCTAATTCCCAGCAATTCTTTCTCTCCTACCGGCACGAGGCCCCAGTTCAGATAGAACTTTTTAGTAATAGACTCGGAATCGTCCAACATGGACTTATCGGGTTCGCATAGGGGTAGAAAATTGGAATGGTATCGAAAATCCCTCCAAAAGAAGGAAGGAACTGAAGCGAATAACAAAATCAAAAAATGGAAATAAAAATTGATGACTTGTCGTGCCTTCCCTCGATATACCAGCAGATACATTCTCCAGAAATCATCTTTAACCGACAAACCATGAATCAGCTCTCCAAACTCGTCTTTCTATGTGGGCTAAACTCCCTTTTCATCCTCACATGCTCTTACGGCCAACTGGCCTACAATCCTGAAAACTCAGTTTTCCCAAATTCAACAAATCAAAAAGTCATGAACAATTCTGCAAATCAGGAGGATTATATCCAGTTTGACCGAGTCAGAATCATGGACAAGGTGGGGTTTGCTCAGCCGGTTGAGGCCTTCAGTGTGCTGGTGCCAAAGGGCTGGAAAGTCGATGGAGGTGTCCTGTGGAATCAACCCGGAACTGCCTGTGCCGGAACCAACATGGGAATGAAAGCCAGCTCTCCGGATGGCAAGTACAGTTTTGAGATCATGCCAAATTACATCTGGGGATTTTCCTCTGACCCTCAGATTGGGCAATTCCAGCGTCAGCAGCAGTTTCCAAAGTACTGCTCCTATGGAGAACCCCTGAATGCCGAAACTTACTTTAGGCAAGTTTTTGCTCCCTATGATCTCGGAAATCCAAACATCCTAAGCGTGACAGAGAACTCGCATGGCACTCAGTCTCTGCAGGAAAGTGCGGCAAAGACCCGGCAGGAAATGATGAAATACGGGGCCAGCCAAGTCAATTTTTATCCCAGTGGCATCAGTGCCAATATCAACTGGAACAACGGTCAGGAAGCATTGGTCCTCTGCGGTGTAGTGGTCATAGAGACATTCATCCCGAACGTCTATAATGGAAGTATGAGTAAAGCCTATACCAGTGCGGCCTCAGAGCGGGTAGTATTTAGCTATCCTGCCGGTGAGAAAGAAAAGGCAACGAATATGCTCTCGGTGATCGTGGGAAGCTTTCGGACAAATACCGCCTGGAAAAAAACAGTCGATGATTTTTGGCTTGCAGTGAGGACTCAAAGCAATATTCAACATATAGGTAGAATCCAGCAAATCGATGAGCAGACTGCGGAAATCGGAAGACAGACCATTGCAGCAGGCAAGGAAAATGCTGCGAGGATGAACGCCAGCATGAGGACTTGGGAGGCTTCCCAAACTTCTCAAGATCGCATCCACACCGACTTTGTAAAGGCGATCAAGGAGGTGGAAAACTTCCAGGATGAGACCGGTACCTATGAGATGAGCTCTGGATACAATCACGCTTGGAGTCGAGGAGACGGTAGCAGTTTTCTCATGACCGACAGTCCAAATTTCGATCCATCTTCAGTTTTTCAGGATCAAAGCTGGAAAGAGATGAAGCGAGTGGATTAAACGTCTTGTGTGGATCCTAGTAGTTCTTCAGTTTATTCTTAACCCATTTAAGGTTACTGGCAAACTCAGCGTGCTTTGGAAAATCCCGAACCAATTCCTCCCACAGCGTCTCACATTTTCGGAAATAGGTCTTGGCTAGTTGGAGATCGGACAGTCTTTCGTAATACAGACCCAATTTAAAATAGGAAATGGCGAGTCCGTTTTTGAATCCGACCTGGTTGGGGAAGTCCCGGAAAAGCTCTTCAAACAGGATGGTTTCTTTTTCAAAGAATTCGAGCGCCCGGTCCAGATTGCTCAGGCTTTGGTGGAGGTCTCCCAATTTTTCATAGGAAATGGCGACACCGTTTTTGAATCCGACCTGGTTGGGGAAGTCCCGGAAAAGCTCTTCATTCAATTGCCAGAATTTTTCAAAGAATTCGAGCGCCCGGTCCAGATTTCCCAAGTTTTGGTGGAGGTCTCCCAATTTGGAATACGAAATGGCGAGTCCGTTTTTGAATCCGACCTGGTTGGGGAAGTCCCGGAAAAGCTCTTCACCGATCGTATTTCTTTTTTCAAAGAATTCGAGCGCCCGGTCCAGATTGCCCAGGCTTTGGTGGAGGTCTCCCAATTTAGAATTGGAAATGGCGACACCGTTTTTGAATCCGACCTGGTTGGGGAAGTCCCTGAAAAGCTCTTCATTGAATTGATTATATTTCTCAAAGAATTCGAGGGCCTGGTCGAGATTGCCTAGGCTTTCATGGAGTCCTCCCAATTTAAAATAGGAAATAGCGACACCGTTTTTGAATCCGACCTGGTTGGGGAAGTCCCGGAAAAGCTCTTCACTGATATTGGCATCTTTTTCAAAGAATTCGAGCGCCCGGTCCAGATTGCCCAGGCTTTGGTGGAGGTCTCCCAATTTTTCATAGGAAATGGCGAGTCCGTTTTTGAATCCGATCTGGTTGGGGAAATCCCGGAAAAGCTCTTCAAACAGGATGGTTTCTTTTTCAAAGAATTCGAGTGCCCGGTCCAGATTGCCCAGGCTTTGGTGGAGGTCTCCCAATTTTTCATAGGAAATGGCGAGTCCGTTTTTGAATCCGACCTGGTTGGGGAAGTCCCGGAAAAGCTCTTCAAACAGGATGGTTTCTTTTTCAAAGAATTCGAGTGCCCGGTCCAGATTGCCCAGGCTTTGGTGGAGGTCTCCCAATTTGGAATACGAAATGGCGAGTCCGTTTTTGAATCCGACCTGGTTGGGGAAGTCCCGGAAAAGCTCTTCACCGATAGTATTTCTTTTTTCAAAGAATTCGAGCGCCCGGTCCAGATTTCCCAAGTTTTGTTGGAGGTATCCCAATTTTTCATAGGAAATGGCGAGTCCGTTTTTGAATCCGACCTGGTTGGGGAAGTCCCGGAAAAGCTCTTCATTCAATTGCAAGTATTTTTCGAAGAATTCGAGCGCCCGGTCCAGATTGCCCAGGCTTTGGTGGAGGTCTCCCAATTTGGAATAGGAAATGGCGAGTCCGTTTTTGAATCCCATCTGGTTGGGGAAGTCCCGGAAAAGCTCTTCAAACAGGATGGTTTCTTTTTCAAAGAATTCGAGTGCCCGGTCCAGATTGCCCAAGTTTTGGTGGAGGTCTCCCAATTTGGAATACGAAATGGCGAGTCCGTTTTTGAATCCGACCTGGTTGGGGAAGTCCCGGAAAAGCTCTTCACCGATCGTATTTCTTTTTTCAAAGAATTCGAGCGCCCGGTCCAGATTGCCCAGGCTTTGGTGGAGGTCTCCCAATTTGGAATAGGAAATGGCGAGTCCGTTTTTGAATCCGACCTGGTTGGGGAAGTCCCGGAAAAGCTCTTCATTCAATTGCAAGTATTTTTCGAAGAATTCGAGCGCCCGGTCCAGATTGCCCAGGCTTTGGTGGAGGTCTCCCAATTTGGAATAGGAAATGGCGAGTCCGTTTTTGAATCCGATCTGGTTGGGGAAGTCCCGGAAAAGCTCTTCAAACAGGATGGTTTCTTTTTCAAAGAATTCGAGTGCCCGGTCCAGATTGCCCAAGTTTTGGTGGAGGTCTCCCAATTTGGAATACGAAATGGCGAGTCCGTTTTTGAATCCGACCTGGTTGGGGAAGTCCCGGAAAAGCTCTTCACCGATCGTATTTCTTTTTTCAAAGAATTCGAGTGCCCTTTCCAGATTTCCCAAGTTTTGGTGAAGCTCCCCCAATTTGGAATAGGAAATGGCGAGTCCGTTTTTGAATCCGACCTGGTTGGGGAAGTCCCGGAAAAGCTCTTCACCGATCGTATTTCTTTTTTCAAAGAATTCGAGCGCCCGGTCCAGATTGCCCAGGCTTTGGTGGAGGTCTCCGAATTTGGAATAGGAAATGGCGAGATATTCTTTCGGATAGCTTTCATTTTCGTCGCTTTTCACCGCTGTCTCTGCTGCGCTTTTCATTCTCTCATAGTAAATCGCAGCTTTTTCCAGGTTTCCATATTGGGAAAAATAATCACCCAGATTTTGAAGGAAATAAAGCGCAGCGCTATCATTCAGCTCCAGCGCAGACTCGATACTCTCGGCATATCGAGACAGTAGCAGGCCAGTCTCGAAGGCAAGTCCGCTAAGGTGGCCTGACTCATCCGTTTTCATTAAATCAGCGAGCCGATCTATCAGAGGCTGTGCCTGACGGCGAAGCTCAGGATTTAGTTTCAGTACTACTTCCTGGATTACGGGACTGGTCTTGAGGCTTTCCTCCGCCTCGTTGTAGTCCACCCATCCCTTCTTTGCCAGCTGCTCGACCAAGACGTCCTCCCACTCGTCCAAGCTTCCCTCGAAGAGTAGGGTCAGCATAGATGCAGGTATGCTCTCAGCTGGCAAAAGCACCAGCATGGAGAGAAGCCTTAACTCTCCCTCGCTCAGGTCCGCCAATTGATACATGGCGGCCACTACCGCTTCGGGTTTGGCCTTTCTAAACTGTTGATAACCCAAGTCCACTTCTTTGGTCTGGACCAGACCCAAGACTCCCTTGGTTTGCAGATCTTCCAGGAGGTTTTGCAGGCTGTATTTGGAGCTGAGCTTGTTGAGCAGGTTTAGGTTCTTGGCCAAGAGCTCTAGCCCAATGTGTTGCGGCCTACGGCCTCGTAGATCGCCAGAAGAAGCGGATCTTCATCCGGTTTGTGTTTTTTATAGTATTTCGTAAACAGTTCGATGGCCTGCTCGTCCGGCAAACCCTCGATTGGAAGCATTTCTGCCTGTTGGAAATTTCGTAGCCTCGAGGTCAGAAGTAGATGCAAGCCTGGCAGTCTCTTCAGCGCCAGATAGTATTTGTCCAGATCCTCGACTTCATTTGCGTTGTCTATCACCAGCAATACAGGGGGCTCGAGATTGGCCAGTGCCGTCAGTATTTTAGCCAGACGTTCTTTGATTTGTTCTTGCTCTTCAAACTCCACTTGCAGGCCGGTAGCCAGACTGAGCAGGGCATTGCCGATGTTCTTTTCAGAATATACCCAAGCCAGATGCCTGTAGTAGCCAGCGTGCTTGTGGTAGTAGGTAGAGGCTATGGAAGTCTTACCCACCCCACCGTCACCGTTGACCAGCACGAGCGCATGGCTGGCGCTATGAAACTTGTTCCAGATGCTTTCCAGCTCCGCTTCCCTACCCAAGAAAGTTTCAGTTACGAAGGGAGGTTCACTCAAGTGGCGGGCTATCTCGATTTTTCCGGGCCGCTGTAGGACTTCGAGAATCTCTTCCTGTCCCTTTCTGAGTTCCCCTTGGCCTTTTTTGAGCTCCTCCAGATCGTCTAAAATACGATCCAGCTTGGCATGTACCCTCTCAAACTCTTCCTTAAAATAATCTTGGGCGATTCCCAACGAGCGGCAGGGCATGTCTTCCTTAAGAAGTCGTACCTCCTCCAAGATTTGCTCGCTTAGTTTAGTTTGTCCCTTGAGCTGATCTTCCAAGCCCGTCAGTGTTTTGATCAGAAAAGCCTTGAGCGGCTTTTCATCTTCTTTGTTTTTCAGGCCTTCGGTAAATACCAGTTCGTAGCAGGCTGGCAGATTATCTTTGAAATAAGGATCGACTCGCTCAATCGTTTCTTTAGCTACGTTCTGTTGCCTGCCAAATACGTATGTTTGAATTTCATCTATCCATTCGTTTTTATCAGCCAGAAATGAGGCATCGTCTTCAAATTGCCATCCACTGACCTCAGCACGTTCCACAAGTTCGTCCAGAAACTTCTTTGTGGCTTTGTCGCAATTATGTTCCTGCTGAAATTTAGTTGACACTAACCTTACTGCTCTTGGAACTGATGCAGTCATCAGCTTTCCAATGTCGTGGTTTTGGTTGGTGTTATTCTTGTCCAGACTTTTTAGCAGTTCGACCGGATCGTACTGGTTAAGAATATTCCCTAAAAAAGTGGTGGAGAGTCCTTTTATTATTTCAGCGATCAATGGATTCTCTGGATTCAAATAACCCGGAAGGAAGAAGGAACCCAGTGACAGACCGATTTTTGCAGCATTAAAGACATGCTTCATCCCTTGATTCATAGGAGTAGGTTGAGTGTTAGTTAAAAATAGAAAAATATGTCAAAATGACTAACCCTGTATTTCACTATCGTGCTGACTTTTCACTACTTCTCTTTCAATTTCCATCTACTCCCAGAATCCGCTATTTTTGCCCCCGATGCTCGATTTCAATCCTTTTTCATTTGACCTTCCCGTTGCGGAGATCATCCCACAAGTCATCCAGCACTTTGCCACGAATAATTCACTGATCATCCAAGCGCCACCTGGTGCGGGAAAAAGTACGCTTTTGCCGCTGGCACTATTGGAAGAACCCTGGCTGAAAGGCAAGAAAATCATCATGCTCGAACCTCGCCGCTTGGCGACCAAAAGCATCGCCCAGCGTATGGCCAGTATGATCGGAGAAAACACAGGAGACACGGTTGGCTATCGCATCCGCTTCGAGTCGGCCATTTCCTCCAAGACTAGATTGGAAGTCATCACCGAAGGCATCCTCACCCGCATGATGCATTCGGACAATGAACTGCAGGAAGTTGGTCTGGTGATCTTTGATGAATTTCACGAGCGAAATCTCCACTCCGAGGTTGCTTTGGCACTCTGTCGGGAAGTTCAGCAAGTGTTGAGACCGGATCTTCGGATTCTGCTCATGTCTGCGACTATCGACGCGGAGCAGCTATCTGGGCTTTTGGGTGCCAAAGTCATCCAAAGCGATGGCCGACAATATCCCGTGGAAGTCAATTACCTACAGGAGACCGATGAATATGCCATAGGCGAGGATACGGCGAGGCAGATCATCCCCCTGACCAGGAAACACGCAGGGGATTTTCTTGTTTTCCTTCCCGGTCAGGGCGAAATCAAAAAAGCCGAGGAAATCCTCCGTCGAGCACTCCCCGAAGATCTGGTGGTACCGCTCTATGGCCAACTTTCCCCTGTCGAGCAAAATCGGGCGATCCTTCCCCTCCCTTCAGGAAAGCGAAAAATCGTCCTCTCCACAGACATTGCCGAGACCTCGTTGACCATCGAAGGAGTCAAAGTCGTGGTCGATTCCGGTTTTGCAAAGTCCAATCGATTTGATGCGCGTTCGGGACTTTCCAGGCTGGTTCTGCACCGCATCAGCAAGGACTCCTCCGACCAGCGAAGCGGACGGGCCGGCAGATTGACTGCGGGTCACTCCTATCGCCTTTGGAGCAAAGCCACCCAAGCCCAGCTTACAGAATATCGTACTCCTGAGCTGATGGAGGCTGACTTGACGGCTTTGGTATTGGATATGAAAGCCTGGGGAAAACAGGATATCCGCTCCATGACTTGGCTCACCCCCCCTCCGGCAGGCACTTTGGCTTTGGCAGAGAAGACACTGGAAGCCATCGAAGCGCTGTCGGATGGGAACCTTACCGAACACGGCAGAGAAATCCATCAGGTGCCCTGTCATCCTCGGATCGCCCACATGCTCCTATATGCTAAAAAGGCCAAGCAGCTGGGTTTGGCCACGGACATCGCGGCAATTTTGGAAGAGCGAGATCCACTTCCTCAAGATTCTGGCGTGGATTTAAACCTGAGAATTGAAGCTCTAAGACGATTCCGAAGCCGAGGTGTGAACTTGGACCGAATCAAAAAGATAGAAAAGATTGCCGCTCAGTATCGTCGGATGTTTTCGATCCAGCCGGTGAATGATCCAGTAGATCCCTGGCAGACCGGTCTCCTCCTAGCCTACGCTTACCCCGAGCGAATCGCCGCAGCTCGCCCCGGCAATAATGCCCAATTCCAGTTGGCGAATGGAAAAATCGCGCAGATCGGTCATCGGGATGATCTGGCTCACGAGTCTTGGTTAGCCGTCGCTCACGTGGACGCCCGAGAAGGAATGGGCAAGATCTGGATGGCAGCACCGATCAATCCAAAGGATCTCGCACCGATGCTCAAGACCAAAGAAGTTCTGAAATGGGATCGGAGAAAGGGCGGTTTGCAGGCGCATTCTGAGATTCGAATCGGCTCGATAATTTTGGGCACAAGACCATTGGCAAAGTATGCGGCCGGGGATGTCACCGAAGCTGTTTTGGATGCTATCCGAGAAGAAGCCGATCTCTTGTTGGATTTTAATGAAGAAGTGGAGCAGTTGATCTTACGGGTGCAGAGCTTGAAAACCTGGAATCCAGAACAACAATGGCCAAATTGGTCGGTCGTTTCGCTTTGTGAAAAGCCGGAAGACTGGATCGCTCCTTACTTGCAAAACATCACCAAAAACGAGGATTTCAAAAAACTGAACTTGGTTCAGATCCTGATGAGCAGTTTGGATTTTGAACTCCAGAAGCAGCTAGAGCAGCTTGCCCCGGCGACGATCAGTGTGCCTTCGGGAAGTAAGATCAAAGTAGAATATCGCTCAGATGGCGAGACCCCTCTCCTTTCGGTACGTTTGCAGGAACTCTTTGGACTGCTCGAAACCCCCAAAGTGAATGAAGGCCGAATCGCGGTTTTGATTGAGCTGCTTTCCCCCGGATATAAACCTGTTCAGCTGACAAAGGATCTCAAGAGCTTTTGGGCAAATGGCTATTTCGAAGTGAAAAAAGAACTGAAGCGACGCTATCCCAAGCACGAATGGCCCGAGGATCCGATCAGCGCCGAGGCGGTCAGGGGTGTGAGACGGAAAGGATGAACCGTCATTGCTGTTCGGTCTCGTCATTGCGACGAGGAACGAGGAAGCAATCTTTCAGTCATTTTTCCTTTTTAACAGATTGATTTCCAAATTGACAGATTGCTTCAGGGCGTAGAAACCATCTTGTTTTTTTGCGAAAAGAAGCCCTTCGCAATGACGAATATCGCCGTCATTGCTGTTCGGTCTCGTCATTGCGACGAGGAACGAGGAAGCAATCTTTCAGTCATTTTTCCTTTTTAACAGATTGATTTCCAAATTGACAGATTGCTTCAGGGCGTATAATTCTCTCTTGTTTTTTTAAGAAAAAGAGCCCTTCGCAATGACGAATATCGCCGTCATTGCTGTTCGGTCTCGTCATTGCGACGAGGAACGAGGAAGCAATCTTTCAGTCATTTTTCCTTTTTAACAGATTGATTTCCAAATTGACAGATTGCTTCAGGGCGTATAATTCTCTCTTGTTTTTTTAAGAAAAAGAGCCCTTCGCAATGACGAATATCGCCGTCATTGCTGTTCGGTCTCGTCATTGCGACGAGGAACGAGGAAGCAATCTTTCAGTCATTATTCCTTTTTAACAGATTGATTTCCAAATTGGCAGATTCCTTCTGGGCGTAAACCTTGTTCTAGTCTTTTACGAAGTCGAGCCCTTCGCAACGGCGAATTTCCACGTCATTGCGAAGGGTGGGACAACGCACAAAATCCAACGAAAACATCAAGACCCTGAAGCAATCTTTTTGACTGATTTCCAAATTAGCGGATTCCTTCTTGGCTTAAACCTTGTTCTAGTCTTTTACGAAGTCGAGTCCTTCGCAAGACGAAAACTTTAAGTTTTCATCCATTTTGGCTCCATCTTGGATAGAAAGCCTAAATTGGTCGAAACGCTTTTTCTATGAAACTCTCCAACTTCTTTTTGTCACTATTTGCTCTTTCCCTATTCCTAGCCCCTGGATGCAAGCAAAAACAAGAGGCAGTCTCAGACACCCAAACTGCAGGATTTCTTGCCTTGCCAGCGCAAAAGCAGCAGCCGGACGAAGAGGAACTAGTCGGAGTCTACTTCATGCCTTCTTGGAATACTTCTCCTGATCCTGCGGTCGACCGGGACAGCTTTTGGTCCTGCATGCAGGACCCCGCCAATTGCTCCAGCTTGTTAAATCCGGGGATCTGGGGGCCAAAAGGCAGAATCTACAATGCCAAGTATCCCTATGAAGGCCCCTACCTCGACCGTAAACCGATTCCAGAACTGAAGGGTTTTTACAGCCGGACCGATGCGGAAGTGGCGAAAAAGCAACTCCAGTACATGAAAAGCTACGGGATAGATTTTTTCGCCTACGATTGGTTCTTTGGAAGGCACTATTTCCATCACCTGAATTTTGCACCACAAGCGAACATTTATTATCCGAAAGGCTGGAAAAATGACCCCAACAACGCTGGACGGGTTGCCGTTCCCGGTTTGATCGAATGGGGAGATCAGTTGGAGATTCTCTTGGCTGAAAATGCAAAACTACCAAAAGCTGAGCAGATGAAATTTGCCATTAACTGGTGTGATGACAGTGACGAGCGCTGGAGACTTTGGTTGAAAATCGGCTCCCCTGATGAGCTTGCCCGTAAGGCGAATTTCGATGGCGAAAAGCCCACAAAGGAGCTTTATCTGAAAGTCCACGAAAAAATCACCCAGCTGTGGATAGACAAATACTTCAGCCGAGACGACTATCTGTACGGTTCGGATGGTCGACCGATTATCTATTTCTATTTCCCTCAGGACGCCGAGTCGCGAGCGGCTTACTACGGGCTCACGCTAAAGGATCTTCTTGAGCTTTCACAGCAAACTGCCAAAAAAGCAGGGCTGCCAGGGATCAAATTCATTGCCGTAATGGCGGGTCCTATGCAGGAGCATGAGCGCATGTATGGCCTCCCGACCACCTGGAAGCCAAAGGATCCCAAAAAACCCTGGGAGGGCGGTGAGTATCAGAAGCGGCAGCTTTTGCAGGAATATGTACCGAGGCTGAAAGGAATGGGCTTCCATGGAATGACGACTTACGTCTATCACAACTTTATGGAAAAGGACAACCGCTCCTATGCTGACATGCGCGAAACCTACCGGAGTCATTGGAAAATGTGGGAAGAAAAATATAAAAACGACCCCAATTTCGAGTACCAGGTTCCTGTGGCCATGGGTTGGGATATGCGGCCTGCAGGAGGCACTTGGCCCCAGCCAACCGGTTTTCCTTCCGAACCCTATAAGGATCTCGTCCACAGCGACAAAGCTTCTTTCACCGCAAAGTTGAAAGAGGCCCAACAGGTATCAAGAAAATACAGACCCAGTAACGGCAACACCGTCATGATCTGTTGCTGGAACGAATACCTCGAAGGCAACTACATCGAACCCACCGAAGGGCACGGATTCGACTATCTGGAAGCGATTCGGGATGTTTTTGAAAAGTAGTGATCGGTGTTCCCGGTCACCTCGACGATAGGAGAGGTCTTTTAATTATTACCACTCCACATGATAAGATTTCTCCCTGCGGTCGAAATGACAAGGCGAAGGGCTGATCACTCGACCACTGCCTTCACCAAGTCCGGATAAATCTGCTCTCCGGTGGTGCGATTAAAAAGCGCTGAGCCATAATCTCCCGCAAAGCCATTGTCCCAATAAAACGGAACCAGTCCATGTCCTCTGGCACTTTTGCTGATGTATCGGAGAAAGTCTTCCCGATAGATGTCATTGTCTTCAGCCTTCTTGTCAGTTGCGCAATATTCTCCCAACAAGACCGGCACCCCTTTGTCGATGAAATTCACCTTCATCTTTTGCAACTGCCCGTCGGCAAATGATTCCCCACCCGAAGAGGCTGTTTTTGCCGGGTCCGTCGCGTCCTTTCCCCATTGGGTAATTACCTCATCTTCCTTAAGTGCAAACTCATAGGGGTCATAGTAGTGCACCTCGACCATCAACCGATCTTCGGTAGGATCGCTTGGCATTTCAAAAAAGCTCACTGCATTGTCAATATTGGTATTGAAAGCCTGCACAACCAGATTTCTGTAGGCATTTCGCCCGCCCGTGGATCGGACCGCATCTACAAAGGTCTGATTGAAAGAATTCTGAACTGTGTAATACTCCGGCTTCGGCACACCATAGTCGCCGTCTACCATCACTTCATTGCTTCCGGCAAAAAGCAGGTGATCGTCGTAATCCCGAAAATGAAGCGCAATCTGAATCCACATTTTCTCCAGCCGATCATTTACATAGACTTGCTGCGCAAAAGTTGGCTGCATCCAGCCTTCATCCCAGTGGTTATTCAGGAGGACATACATACCGTTGCCAATCGCATAATCCACTACTTCCTGCACCCGGTTCATCCATGTCGGATCGATTGTGAAGTTGGTTGCATTGGTAAATTTGCTCCAAGCCACAGGAATTCTTACCGAAGTAAATCCGGCCGCCTTTACCTCGTCTACAAAAGCCTTGGTCACCACGGGATTGCCCCAGGCGGACTCTCCACCAATCGCCTCCAGCGAGTTTCCCAAATTCCAACCAACTCCCATCTCAGCGGCAAGCGCCAGACTGCTGATATCCCGCATACCGGACTGATCTGCCGGGATATGATAAGCAGGAAATTCGGGGACGTACTTTGCCTGCGAGATTCGTACAGTACGGACAATTCCTCCGCCCACTAGCCGGGCTTCTGTATTTCTGGCAGATTCTGCAGAATTTGAATCGATGGTAAAAGTGACCCGAGCGTCCCCCTGACCCTGGGAGGGATCGGCGTGAACCCAATCGGCATTTAAAGAAATCGTCCAGGCAACGTTTCCGCTGACGTCCAATGTCTGAGTTCCGCCTTTCGATGCCACGTCGATTTCGGTAAGCGACCCCTGCAACTGGGAAGGTTCATCCTCCAGAGATTCCCCACAAGAGGTCAAAATCAGGGAAAGGATAAAAAGTGAGCAAGGGAATTTCAACAGGCTATTCATGGGCTGGGATTTTACTGTCCCAAAACTAGGCCGTCAAACTGCGATAGAGGTCATGCAAATGTTAGCAAAAGGGTATCTAAATGTTTCAACGATCAATCGAGTGGGATTTACCTGATCGAAAAAAGATTCAACTCCTTTTATTTTGGCACCCAAGCTCATCCATTCAGGCTTTTTGCCAATATTAGTCGACATGAAAACAGTGCCCCATTCCTTTTCAAGACCGATACAGGTCATCCAAATCTACCGGAAGCAATCCCGGTTTGGAAAAGAGGAAAAGAAATCGTTTGACCTGAACGCATTTTTGGCAGCCGAAGAGGTGTCTTCCAACGTCGGATTTATAGAAAACGGAGCGCTCTTTCTACCTGAGAATGTCAAAGAACATACCGGATTTGCCGAAGCCGATTTGATGATTTTGGTGGACAATGTGATCTCTGAAAAGCGGGAGGAACTTCTTTTTCTGCATTCCGCCAGTTTGAATTCAGTCGAGATTTTCAAGATTAGGGGAGGCAATCCGCCCGAACTGCATTTGGAATGGAGTTATTTCTACGTTGGAGATCCAAGCCGCCAATCGATGAAACTCTGTGAATTGGTTCGCAACAAAGTTTACGAAATACGTATCAACGGAAAAACGGACTTTTCTCTGACCGGACGGAGACCTAGGCACTATCTGGAGCAGGTGTTCGTAGTGGCACATTTGGGGAATTTCTCCGAATGCTCCTTGTTCTCAGATTCCGAAATACTGCCTCCCAAAACTCTTCCCGAAGTAAGAAAGGTTATTGACCTGAGGAAGCTGTTGTGGTAAGGTGTGCCGGAAGAACTGTTCCAAAGTTCCAAACTTTGGAATAGTTGAGACTCTTCTATCTCCTCATAATGGGCTTCGAGGTATGTTACCTAAGCGACTTTCAATCCATTTTTATTCAAAGTCATCGCACAGAACAAGCTTATTGGGAATTGAATCCCCCATTTTTCGCTACTTTCGCCACCAAATCAAACGTCATGTCAGGATTTATCATCGGTCGTATCAAAGGCATCAAATATGCCGTTAAGGGATTTTTTCTTTTGCTCTCCACCGAAAACTCTATCAAAACCCAAAGCGCTATAGCTCTGGTTTTTACAGGGTTGGGCTTTTACTTTGAAATCAATAGAGTGGATTGGGCTTTGCAGGTATTTGCCTTGGGTCTGATACTTTCGGTCGAAAGTCTCAACACTGCAGTGGAAAAAGTCTGCGATTTCGTCCACCCTGACCATCACGAAAAAATCGGGCTCATCAAGGACATTGCTGCGGGTGCCGTCGCTTTTGCCGCATTGACGGCTTTTATCATCGCACTACTGATTTACTGGCCATTTTTTATCGGTTGATTACCTATGAAAATCAATAGCTGCAAATCACTATGAACCCTACATTACTTGATAAACTGACGACATACTTTTTATCACTCCCCGCTTTCAAACCTTGCCACCCACTATTGTCAACTTTCCTCCTGCCAACCTTCCCGCGCACCACTTTCCGCGCTTGCATCTTTTTTTAAAAACCTAATTCGAAGTTGACGTGTGCCGTCTATAAAACATTCATGAATAGGGGAAATTCACCCGCAGCCATGAAAGTCGTAAAAGGAGTTACCACAACTTATTTACGACA